>QQSD01000001.1 GCA_003602485.1 Candidatus Poseidoniales archaeon
GAATTGGCGTCAATCCCATTCCCCCAGGATTTGGACATTTTACGCCCCCAAGGATCCATGCCTAATCCATCAATCCATACTGATTTGAATCCCGGTTGATCAAGGAGGTGAGCACTCTTCAGTAATGTGTAATATAGCCAGGTTCTGACAATTTCTTTGCCCTGTGGTCGTAAAGCCGTGGGATACGCCCTTGCGAAGTTAACATCATTTTTACCATAGCCGGAGACGAACAGGTTGGAGTTTGATGAATCCATCCAGGTGTCGAATACCTTTTCCTCACCAGTTAATTGACCGAGAGATGATTTGAGTTCCTCGTAGGAACCAAGGTCTTCACGAGTTTCTCTGCTCAATACTCTGCTGCCCATAGGAGGAGATTCTTTCCAAGGCTGGACATAGCGGCCTGCTGGTGGAATGACAACTCGTAGGTTGTCTTCACTGTACCAAATCGGAATTTCGGTGTGGTACCATCGTCGACGACTGATCGGCCAGTCAATACTGATATTGTCCATCCAATCGAGTAAAAATTGACGGTTTCGAATCGGGTGGAATTGGATGTTTTCAATATGCTCCTTCATTCGGTCTTGAATGTGCGTCTGCTTGACATACCATTCCTTCAAGAGAATAATTTCGACTGGATTTTTTCCACGCTCAGAAACTGGAACATCTTGGTCACGCTCGACAGAGTTAACCAATCTTCCATGTTGTTCAAGCAATTCAATGGCCTGCTTTCGAGCATCTAGTACGTTCAGGCCTGAAAGTGGGCCTGATAATTCGGTTAATGTTCCTTCAAGGTCAATTGCTTGGAAGGGAGCAAGTCCAAGTTCACGGAAAATAGCTACATCGTTCTGGTCACCGAATGAACAGACCATGAGGATGCCAGTTCCGAAATCAGCCTTTACCGAGGGATGTGTCATGACATTCACATGGGTTGGGCGATCAGTAACTGGAAGCGGAAGTTCAACTCTTTGCCCGATAAGATGCTTGTATCGTTCGTCGTCGGGGTGCACGACAATCACGCCACATGCACAAATTAATTCTGGCCGAGTTGTCGAAATCACGAGGTCAGTACCGTCTTCGCAAGTCCATTTGACATCGACCAACTTGGTTCTTCGTGGGAGGCGCTCAACTTCAGCATCAGCAATGGTTGTTCCTTCGACCGGGTCGTAGATATTTGGTCGCAAGTCCTCGATGATATCGCCTTTTTTGAACAGTTCAACAAAGATAGATTGGGTGACGCTACGATAGTCAGGAGCATCGGTTAGATATTCACGTGAGAAATCGCATGAAAGTCCAACGCGCTTTGCAGTAAGTCGCATGGCTTGCGTGAATTCCTCAATGGTCGTCTTGCACAATTCGAGGAACTCTTCACGGTCGTATGTTTTCATTTTCCGTTTTGTATTCCGCTCTACTGTGAATTCAATGTTGATTCCGTTTCGGTCAACCCCCCACGGGAAGTACACTTCCTTGCCCAATAACCGTTGGCTTCGAGCAATCACGTCAATCATTGAATATTGGGCGACAGCACCAATATGCCACGTGCCTGATGGATAGGGTGGAGGGGTATCGATAACAAAGAGTTCTTTACCAGAATCTGGTTGGAAACCATAGCGTTGAGAATATGATTTCTCATGTTCATAATGGGCTTCCTGAATGGATTTCTCGAGGTCAATCGACCATCTTTTTTCGGGTAATTTTGGGGCTGGCATGTGCCTCACCTGGCCCCGCCTCGGTCATTGAGGTAGGTCCAGTTGACGGGAAGTGGGTCACCATTTCAATCCCTCGCATTCGAAATCGTCAAATCTGGTCATATCGTTGTGCAGGATGTGGGTAAGGCTTTGAATGAGGCCCACCTCCCGTGAGATGAGGTGAAGAGTTGTCAACGAGCGACGAACCCTCAACATCAAAAACAGGACCTGTTGAATCGCCTGGAAACAAGCGAATCGATGCTATCACAAAATCCTCCCGTCAAGTACGTGAACAACTTGCAGGGCAAATCAAAACACTAGATTCAAAACGTGCTATTGATGCAGTACTTGATGCTCCGAAGCGAATGAAAAGGGAATGGGAGAAGACCGGTGCCACTGGGGCCATCACTAAATTTCCTATACCCACCATCTTAGTGTTTTTACTGCTCACCGTTTATTTCGTGACTCAATCTGGTTTTCTTGATGGTACTCAATTTGACGATGACCTTGACAATCCTGCCTTAAATGTCAACGGAGACATGGAAGTCTATCTCCCAGATGGTAGCCAAGTCGCTGAACTCATCAGCAAAGTTGAGGAGGATTGGTCCACCAACGTGATGGTCGTCTACATTGAATCCTCAAAGCAAAACATCACGCAGCAACGAATCCTTCAAGAGATCAGTTATGTTGAGAATATTCTAAATCCATATCTTTCAGATGATTCAGACGACGTCATCTACATTTTATCACTCTCGACAGTATTGAAAGAAGTTAATTCAAGTGCTCCAAGAATTCGTGAGGCCATTGTAACTGAGGTTGGTGAACTTGGTTGTGCTAATGAGAACGATGAATGTGCTTCCCGCTCTCTTGCCGAAGAAGTCAACGATGCTTTTGCAATCACAGATGAAGAATTTGGTGGGTCTTATGAGGTTCCAAGTCAAACAACAATCGACCTCGTGATTGAAGAAATGTATGAGGATGATGGGTCCCCGTCATCGGGTTTGGATAAATTAGCTCGAGATGTCGAAGGTGGAGAAGACGGAGGCCCAGACGGGCTGCTTGACCGAGCTATCATGGCCATTGCCGTCACAGAATCACGACCAGCGAAAGATATCATTGCGGATACTCAAGAAATGCTGGATACCATTTCAAAGATGGAGCGTCCGTGTGAGTTTACAGAAAACGGTGATCCTGCCGATAACCGAGTGTGCGATTGGGAAGAACTTGGTTTATCCATGGTGTTAACCGGACCCGTTCCAATCACAAATGCAGTCACCGAATTTTCATTCAAACTCTTTTGGGAAATATTTCCGATGGCCGTCTTATTGGTAGCCATTGGTTTATTCGTTTTCCACTCTGATTTGCTTCAAACAGGATTGACTGGAATGCGCCCCATTCAAGGGTTCAAGGTGTTGGTGATTGCAGGCCTACCGACGTTATGTGCTATCTTTTGGACTCTTGGTATCATCGGGGCGACAAATTTTGAAGTTACGATGACAGTCATCATCGTGGGTCCTATTTTACTCGCGCTGGGGGTGTCATATGGACTGCATATTACCAATCGTTACGCAGAGGAAGAGGGAACACGCGATGAGAAAATGCGAGCTTCCCTCTCTTCAACTGGGCGAGCTGTTTTCTTATCGGCAGTTACCACTGTGATCGGTTTTATATCGCTGGTCTTTACTCCAATGGCGCCCATTCAAACCGTTGGTATTGCGCTATCAGGTGGTATTGTAGTCATCTACATCCTCACGATGTTTATGGTCCCGAACCTCACACTCATCTTAGATCTCAAGAAGCCAAAGCATCCACCACTCAAAGCCTTCGATGTCCTTGTTGAAGTTCCGGTAAAGTACAACAAAGGCGTCATTGGTGTATTTCTACTCCTCATTCTTGTTTCTGCAACTGTAGGCCAAGCGAATGTCGAAGAGAACATTGATCTTCTTGGAATGGCTCCAGAGGGGGAATCATCGGTTATCAAGATGAAACAATACAGCGAAGAGTTTGAAGCAGGCCAAGTTGGTATGGTTCTGGTCAATGCGAATGTCAGCGGGAACAGCAATGACAACGATAACACGAACGACGATCCCGTAGAATTATTGACACAGATCAATACACTGGAAGCATCACTCAACAACATCGAAAATACAACGGCAGTGTCGGTCGTATTTTTGATGAAAGCATCTGGTATTCAGGTGACTGTTTCAGGTGAACAATTCAACGAGTTCATCCAACAGGTGCCATGTGCTGGGTCTGAGCAATGTGAAGATGTCAAAACAACTGCCGAAGTACTTCTGAATCAAAGCCAATCCGTTGACGGTTCGTTTTGGGACCTGCTGACACGACCAGGAGATTTCGGCTTGCCGGGGTCTCAGCAAAGTGAAATATTCCTTTTGGACGTATTTTATGCTTCACTGACCAAAGAGACTCGTGAAATCTTCATCAGCGAAGATTATAGCCGCTCTCTCATTTACGTTGATATGCCCTTTATCCCAGTCGCTGATACCTCGAAGAGCGTTGATATAGTCAACGAAAGGACGTCAACATTCCAAGGGCTTCACGGTGAAACTGCTGAAGAATTAACAGGTGTTGCTGCAACCGCCATTGAGGTTAACGAATTGATTGTTGGATCTCAATGGACCTCACTCGGTTTTGCTATTATTCTCACACTCATTACCTTGGCCGTTGTGTTTAGGGACATTCGCTATTCGATCTGGACGACCTCTCCGGTGATTGCAACGGTCGCCCTTCAATGGCTGGTTATGTGGCAAATGGATGTACCACTTTCTCTTGTTACCGTTATGATTGGTTCAATTCTCGTTGGAGTTGGGGTTGACTTTTCTATTCACATCGCGAATCGCATTCGTGAACTTGGAGGAGGTATTGATGCGATACGAAGCGCAGCAGTTGGGACAGGGATGTCGTTGTTTGAAGCAGCGGTCGTTACCACGTTGGGGATGTTCACTGCCTACAACATCCCAATCCCCGAAATTCGACCATTTATCACGGTGATTCTCATTCTGCTTTGGGTTGCTGCCGCCAGTGCTCTGGTCCTTCTACCTGCGATATTTGTGACGCTTGAAAAGATGGGTATCGGTGCGGTAAGCGGATCAAACTCCATGGCAAAGAAGCTTGGCCTTGTTCGACCGGTCAATATAACGGACGATGTTATGGATGCTGCATTGGTTGACGATGTCGTTGATGCATGGTAAGCGAGCAATCCATAGACCCCCGCCTCTACGGGCAATCATGAACCATTGGCTCATGAAGTCCGAACCCGACGTCTATCCTTTCCGTCAACTCGTTGAAGACGGACAGACACATTGGGACGGAGTTCGGAATTATCAGGCAAGAAACATGATGCGTGATGCTATGAAAAAAGGCGATCTTGTTCTCTTTTACCATTCCAACACAAAGCCACCACATGTGGCAGGCGTGGCACGAATTTTGAACGAAGGATATCCCGATTTCACATCATGGGACAGTAGCAGCAACTACTTTGACGCAAAATCATCGCCTGAGAATCCTCGTTGGTTCATGGTGGACCTCGAACCTCTGTTGGAACTTGAGCCAGTATCACTGCATGCTATGAAAGAAAACCCGTCTCTTGAAGGTATGCCACTTTTGCAACGTGGACAACGACTTTCGGTCCAAGCGGTTTCTGCAGAACATTTTGATGAAGTTCTCAACATGGCTGGCTCACATCGGAGTTTGTTGAATTAGGGTCGTGAACAACAATGAGTGACATGATACCAGTATCATCAAGGGCCTCGAGCATTGAATACGCTATTCGTGATGTCGTCGTGCCTGCTACTGAACTTGAGCGTCAAGGTCATGAAATTATCAAACTCAACATCGGGGATCCTATCGCCTATCCAGGTCTTCCAACGCCACAGCACATGGTCGATGCCTACGCACAGGCACTCAAGGACGGAAGAAACGGCTATTCTCCCTCATATGGATTACCAGAACTGCGTAAGGCAATTGCGGAAGATGAACAGCGCAAGGGTTGGCCGGCAACCCAAGACGATGTTTACGTGTGCCACGGGGTAACCGAAGCCTTGCAACTTATTTTTGCAGCAGTGCTCGAAGAAGGGACTCAAGTTCTTGCTCCGGGTCCGCACTATCCTCCGTACATGGCTTATCCCCAAATGTATGGGGCAGAAACTGTTGAATATGCACTCAAAAGCGATGATGGATGGAACCTTGATTTTGATGACATCAAAGCTAAAATGAACGAACATGTAAGGCTCCTCGTTTTGATCAACCCGAACAATCCATGCGGAACTGTCTGCGGTGCAGAAGATATTGACAACTTGTTGGAGATTGCCCGAAATTACCCAAATTGTATCATCGTTGCAGATGAAATCTATGATGGCCTTGATTTCACCGGACATCATGTCTCCGTCGCAAGTCGTAGTCACGACGTGCCAGTCATTTCACTCAACGGTGTCTCGAAAGTCTACTATGCTCCCGGTTGGCGTATTGGCTACATGGCACTTCATGACCCTACGGGGCGTATGTCCCTGGTACGAGATGGATTGGAACGCCTTCTACGGTCACGTCTCTGCGCGTCAACTCCAGCACAACTTGGTTATCTCGCTGGACTGAACAGTGACCGGTCGTGGATGCAAGAATATTCAACTCGAGTGATGGGTCAACGTGACTACTGTATTGAAAGGATTTCCAATATTGATGGCCTTGAAGTTGAATACCCCGGCGGTGCGTTTTACATGTTCGTCCGCCTCACTGATGAACAGTGGCAAAATGATGACAAGAGATTTGTTTTGGACTTGCTGCAAGAGGAACATGTTCTCCTCGTTCACGGAAGTGGTTTTTCACCTGAATTAGGAAAAGGTCACGTACGTTTGGTGTATCTCGCCAACCAAGATGTTCTTTGTGAGGCATTTGACAGAATTGAGCGTTTCCTCATACGACACAAATCGTAGGAGGAGAATTGATGAAGCGTAAACAACGGGGAAGCAACATGGGGACAGGAACTCGCCTGCGCACACTTCTGTTGAGCGCTGTTGCTGTTTTGTTCCTTATCCCCCCTGCCTCGGCAGCCACGGTGTCTACATCCAGTTCCTTTTCTTTGGCATTGTTGACTCCACTCCTTTTAGCACTCATCATCGCTTATTTTGTTCGTCGATGGTTCATACCTCAGCAATTGAAAAATCTTCAAGTTGCGTTTGAGATTGATGATGATTTGTATGAAGTCCATCGAATCACAAGAACCCTGCGAGATGCTCGAAAATTATTGAGGCAAGGCACTGTTGGATACGGAGTTTTACTCTACATGATGGGCCTGACTGGCGTATTGGTTTTGATTATGGAATTGCTCTTTGATGCAGGTACCTTCTCTCAAATTAATCTCTACATTATCGCCACGTTCATCCTCATACCCGTCATTATTTCTCCATGGGAAACACTCAACGGACAGTTGGTTGGACGGCGTTCTCGCGAAATACGCTCGTCAGTAAGTGCAGATGTCATACGTCGGGTCTCGACACTTGCTTTACTGATTATCATCACCTTGATCGTTGTAGTTTATGGTATTAGTCTCAAGGGTGAAGTCACACCGACATGGCTTGCATTCGCTATGCTTACCTTCATGGCCCCAACCATTTTTGCATACGGACGGATTATGGGGGCATCTTGGAATATGTTGCTCATCAACAAATGGCGTACGACACGCGGACGCGTCAATCCGATTGACCCAGAGAAAAACGGATTCATTGGGCGTCTCTTTTCGTTTATCCTTGTCCTCTTTCTTTTCACCATGCCCATCACTGCATTGAATGGAATTCTGACCGTTCTGTACGTCATGCTCGAAAATCCAGCTAATGGAGAAGAGGTTCTCAACTATGGAGGTATCATTGGCTATTCGATATTCATTAGAATTGACCTGATTTCTGAAATTTTATTCCAGTGGGAATTCATCAAATCAGCACCACAATTTCTCTCTCTTTACCTCACGCTCAACATCGCAATTGTAGGGCTGGCCTTCATTTTTGAATTGACTCGGAACCTGATTCTTGGAGGACAAACCTTCGGTGGCCTCTTTGGTGTTACACTCGACACCCCACGTGAAATACGAACTGAAAAAGCAGCACAAGCACGACAGTTGACCTTCGCGTTCGCAGGTTTTTCAGGATATACGGTTCTTCTTTTGATTCTGGTTTGCTACAAAGAATTTGGAGACCTCATGCCCCTTACAGGATGGCTCGAAAGCAACGGCTTCTCTGAATATTATCGTCTGCTCACAGTCTGGATGTTTATCGCTGTTGGCCAGGCCGTCTTCATGCTAACATGGTTGCTTTCAATGGCTCGGTTTTCGTCCTTGACTCGGTTGCGATTTGATCTCAATCCGGATGAACGCAGGGAAGGTGCAGTGAAATTACAGGGTGGAGATAGGCTTCAAAATCTTGTTGAAACAGCAGCGCTTAACGAAGATATTGACCTCTTAATCAAGGTTCAAACTCATGACTTCCCAGGGGATCAAGCATTGATTCGTCAGGAACAATCGCGGGCATCCATGTGGGAGAAAGCGCTACGAGGATTGTGGCCACAGGCGATCGAAGAAAGCCGTAAACTTCTCGCTCAAGCAGGTGGAGATGATGACGAGGCTCGAATGATTATCGCTACTGGCTACATGGCGCTCCGCCGTTTAGATGCTGCTCGAGAAGCGCTTCACGGTCTCCAACAACCAGAAGGCTATGATGAGCCTGAAATTCTTTCATTCATCTGTGAATGGTTGGACCCTTGGCACGGTAATGTGACGGAAGATGACCTTTGGGATTGGGAAAATAACTCAGCAATTGACCACATTCAAATGCTTCAAGGAATGCTTGGATATTGGAAACCTCAGCCAAACGATATGTTGGTGCAAAACGACAGGATATCACTGATTGGCCAATTATCTATGGTTGCTCTTCTACGTGCCCAACGTCGTTATGACGAAGCTCTCGAACTGGCCATCTCTTTGGTTCGCAAGGACCCTACGGGTGTACGGCCGCGTATTGCAGTGACCTTGTGCCTGCTTGATACTGGACAATGGCACGATGCAAAAAGCATCCTTGATGAGTTGATTAAGAGCGATAGTAAAGACCCCCGAGTTATGGCCGTGGCCGTCATATTTGGTTATGGGAAAAAAGGTCGAGAGAACCTCGAAGTATCGCTTATTTTGGACAATGACAAGGAAGCCAAGAAGTGGCTTGATGCTGCCCCGGTCAACGCATATGCTGCCCTCAAGCAAAAAGGTGGCATTGATGAAGCGTTGAATGCCAACGTCATGATCGCTGCACATGAAGCAGCCCGTACCGCTATGCCACCACGATTCTCTCAAGGTATCTTGTCAGTCATTTTCACCTTCTTCGTGCTCATGCCAATGTGGATTGTTCTAAGCATATTGACGTACCAAGAAGTCGGTCAAACCGAAGGTCTGACGCTTCTCGGAGTTCTTCTTACTCTGCATTTTAGCTATCGTCGCTTCAATAAACAACAAGAGATGTTGATTAAGCATCGTGACCAGCGTGGGATGTTAAAGTACGCAAAACGAATGAAGCGATTCAAGGCTCAACCCACGATGGAGAATATCCCTATCGGGACACATCTTCTCCTCTCAGGCATTTTGGTTACTGTGAACGGTGTTGTGCTGGATATTGGTATGCCGGCATGGATGCATGAACGCTTACCAAAGGAGTCGGATAAGACGATCAAAGCTCGTCTGCGTCGTCGCGCCATCAGTATTCGAAAAGCACGCCCGCCACGCGTTCAACCACTTGGCAAGGCATGGTGGTTGAAGAGACCCAAAGAACATGACGAGGAAGGGCCTCATCTTGAACGAGTAATTGGTCCCGTCGCCTACCGTGGTAGGACGAATTACATCCGGAAGAAAGATCCGAAATCCCTCAATGCGGCTGCAAAGGGTGAAGAACACACCGAACAGGAACGATTTATCCCACGAAATACAATTCGCAGCGAACGGTCAGGAAACACCTCTCGACCCAGCGGTCGTTGAGAATCCTCCGTCAATCAGTTCAAAGACTGATTTGGACAGTGGTCAACACATGAGCGAGTCTGAATTAGGTAGTGCATCGGGAACAACAAATCGCCAGCATGCGACAAGTGTTCTTAATGCAGTTCAAGCCAGTGGGGAACATTACAGAAATGGTCTTGGCATGATCGCCTCTGAAAACATCATTTCACCGCTCGTACGCGACATTGTTGGTAGTGATTTACACGGCCGTTATGCAGAGGGTTTGCCCGGCAAACGATACTATCAAGGCTGTGATGATTTTGATACCATCGAATCACTTGGAATTGAACTGGCTCAACGGGTTTTTAATTGTTCATTTGCAAATATTCAATCCATTTCAGGTACGGTGAGTAACATTGGGGCTCTGAAAGCGCTTGCTCGTCCAGGCGACCGAATCACGGCAGTTTCAACTGCTGACGGAGGACATATCTCACATGCTCGAATGGGGGCAGTCGGTCTTAGAGATCTCAATCTAACGACATATCCGTGGAATGAGGAACGAATGGAGCCTGACGTTGATGCGGCTTGCAAAGTGATACGTGAAGTCCAGCCAAAAGTTGCTTTATTCGGCCAATCAGTTTTCCTCTTTCCAACCCCTCTTCAAGAAATGGCTGATGCCGCTCATGAAGTTGGTGCAACGGTCATGTACGACGGTGCCCATGTATTGGGCCTTATTGCTGGTGGGCAATTTCAAGACCCACTACGGGAGGGTGCAGACCTCATGACGGGTTCGAGCCACAAGACCTTCCCCGGACCTCAAGGTGGATTTCTTCTCTCATCCTCAACAGACGAAGCCATGCACAAGCGCCTCAACAATGCTATGTTCCCTGGCGTGTGTTCGTCCTATCACCTGCATCACGTTGCGGGCAAAGTCATGGCACTCGCTGAATTTGAGGAATTTGGAAGAGATTACGCCATTGATACCGTCGCCAACGCGCAATGTTTCGCACAGGCACTCGCCAGTGAAGGATTTGATGTGCTCGCTGAAAGCCGTGGGTATACTGCTTCTCATCAAGTCCTTACACGTCATGGTGCTACAGACTCGGGTGCTGGTGCAAAGGCAGCTCAATTATTGGAGAATGCAGGCATTATTACCAACATGAACATGCTTCCCGGTGACACCAAAGCGATGAAACCATCTGGATTGCGTTTGGGTGTTCAAGAACTCACACGTGTCGGTTTCTCGAAGTCAGACATGGAACATGTAGCATCGTTTTACGCTCGTGTCTTATTGAAAGGAGAAGACCCGAAGTCCGTTAAACAGGACGTTCATGCCCTCAAGGCAGAGCGGCAAACCATTGGTTATTGTTTCAATGATGAGGGTCGCTCGGGCTATCCTGTATGATGGTGGATTCAATATATGCTTCAAAAAATACCTCTGCATGAAGGATTTCTCTTCGGCAGAGATGGATTCTTTTTGGACGATACAGGCTCTCCAATTGTTTTGTTTGGCGTTCGTGAGTTCGACCTCTTCTGGACTCACCTCGACACGTTGTTTGAATCTCCAATGGGTCGAAAATTAATTTATGCTGGAACGGACGCTGAAGAATTGATTCTTTCTGCTCATAAGGATTTCCAACTACCACGTTTTTTTGGCGTAAAGAAAGTCACTGAACGCCTCCACAATCGTTGGATTGCCATGGGTTGGGGTTTGCACTCCACTCAAAAAAATCTGATTACGATGCCGTGTCATGACGCTTGGTCCGTCGGCTTGGCACTCGCTCACAAAGAACATTTGACGCAAGAACGCTGGACGATGAGTTGGAGTCAACGCTCTTCAGAACATGTCGATCTCCATTTTGAGCCGAAAGCAGCAAGCATTGCATCCGCTCAAGTTCCACGTCCGCTCAATTGGGGTGCAGCAGAGACTTCAACCAGCATTCAGGGAGAATTGGATTTGGAATTGGAGGCTCGAAGTTACGGCTTCTTTCGTGGCCAACAACGCTCGTTTTTCATGCATGTTTCCGCCTTTCATCACCTGTTTAACTCCATTATTGGAAGGCCGCTTGTAGGACAGCATCCATGGATGAAAGATTGGGTCATTGAGGGGGCATCTTCCAGTGAAGTTGAGCTTTTTTCATCAGTATCCCGTGCTGCTATGATGGCGTTCCAGCAATCGGAGACTCCAATCTTCGTTCAACAATCCTCAGATTGGGCAGAGTTGTTCAATATACATATTTCACACCGGGGGCTGGGTCATGTCGCTATCCAATCAAGTGTTTTTGATGGGGAAGAATCCACCGAATTTTCAATTAAATCGAACCTTCCTGCACTGACATGCGGTCTTTTAGCTGGAATGTTTGAACGGGCTCATGGGCAACATGCAATGATGAATATTACAATACATCCCTCAAACGTGGTCATGAATCTCTCGTTCCCATCCGTAGATTACGTAGTGAAAACATAACACATCTCGCCACCCGGTTGGATTTTTTGGCGCATCTTTGGTCAAGGTTCATAACCGAATCACTGCCTCGGTAGATTTGCACTGATGTGCAGGGTATGTCCTATGAGCCTCAAACACAATCAAATGGCGACTGTCGCAATCATCTCAACCCTCATTTTTGGAACGCTCTTTGTTGGCATTTCAGGATTTTTCCAAACCAACGAAAGCGTTGGTGGCTTCGAATCTGCAGTTGAAGAGGATTTGCGAGGTGAGGCGGACCTCATGTCGGAAGCAGTTGACACTGACGGGGATGGTCTTTCAGATAAATTAGAGGAAACCCAATACGGGACAGACGTCAACGACGCTGACACCGATAACGACGGAATGAGTGACGGTTGGGAAGTGCAACACGGCTTGAATCCACTTGATAACGGTGAGTCCGACGATATTAACGTCGACCCGACACAGAGTGAAGAAACAGAAGATGCTACCATCGCAAATGAAACCGATTCATGGCCCGACCCGAATCAAGGCCCAACAGGTGACCCTGACCGCGACGGCCTCACCAATCAGGCAGAGCAAGAATTGGGTACGGATCCTCAGCGAGCAGACACCGATAACGATGGCCTCAATGACCGCTGGGAATCGCTCTACACCATGGCTGTTCAAACACCCGGTGGAGAAGTCACACTGTTTAACCCTCTCGACGGCAACTGGGATTGTCTCCTCTTGGACCAAGCAATGGTTGATGCTCTTGAAACGCGTTTCAATGGAGAAAATGGAATGGCAGACTGGGACGATTTGGCATCAAACGACCGACATTCATGCGATATGGTACTTGACACCGACGATGACGGACTTGCTAACTTTGAGGAAGAAGCCTTTGGGACCAATCCGACCTCCCGTGACTCCGACCAGGACCTCATCGATGACATCGTTGAAGTTGCTAATGGAACTGTTGGACTCTTCACTGGAATGGGCGAGAATTGCAACGAAGCACAACTTGTCTCCGAGGAATATGTAGGACCTTTCTTTGGTGTTGACCGAAGCTGGTTCATGATGGATATGGACGGCGATGGTCTCCTCAATGGCCCATCAGATTGGGATACAGACGGTGATGGAATGCCCGATGGTTTCGAATACTGCTACTCAATTGGTGACTTAGCTCCGAATGCTGCACAGGTCCTCAATCCCTCCAATGCATCCGATGGCTATGGAGACTGGGACGAAGATGGCATGAACAATCTTGAGGAATATCAAGTGGCTCAGCTCTTTGGAGAAGGGAACTTCACTTCGCCGTGGTTGGAAGATACTGACCAAGATGATATGCCTGACCAGTGGGAAGCAGCCAATGGCCTTCACCCTCGCTCCGCAGTAAACCGAAATCAAGACCCAGACCGGGACGGATGGGATGCTGACAACGACGGTCAGGTCATGTTCAGTACGCTTGAAAATTCAGCAGTCGTACACGCTATTGATGTTGTTCTTGATGAACAAGTCGAGGCCAATGAGACCGTTGCACGAGCCCGTGTTACACTCGGTGGAGGTAACCAACAAATCGTCAACCTACTTGCGCCCGTCGACGGTTATGTCTACGGTATCCACGTCTCCGTTGGCGACACAGTAGATTCACGTCTCTTCAGCTGGATTAGCATCGTTGAGGCTGAAGAACAATTCACAAACGTGATGGAATACCAAGCAAACGATCGTGACCAAGATGGCGTATTGGATGGACGTAGCACTGACCCATTAAACGCTGATACTGATGGTGACGGCCTTATCGATGGAATCGAAGTAATGGGCTGGGAAATTTTGGTCGTCAACCGAGGTGTACAACCTACTTGGGTCACCTCTGACCCGGGCTTGTTTGATACTGACTCAGACGGCTTGTCGGACTTTGCTGAATTTTCCACAGTTTGTAGCGGAGGAGGCTCGAACGCATCAAATCCTGATACCGATTCTGACGGATTAACGGATTTGGAGGAAGCAGGTAATAATTTCATGTGGGATGGAGAAGCTTACTCCACAAGTCCGTGTATGTTTGATACAGACAATGACGGACTTGAAGACGGAGAAGAAGTCGTTGCGGGTGAGGATAATTTCCTAACACACGCTAACAATTCTGATACTGATGATGATGGATTGGTTGACGGGCAAGAAGTTCTCTTTGTGCCCAGACCGTTCCAAAATCCTACGAATCCTTTACTGAACGATACTGATGCAGACGGCATGCTCGACGGCTGGGAAATGCAGGTGAAATCAACAGAAGACAACACTAATTCTCACAGTTTGTGGGTTGCTACTTCGAATTGGCTACGACCAGGCTGTGATACGAGCAGCCAAAGCAATTCATGCACCATGCAACCCGGTGGATATGAATGGCAGAATTGGCTCGGTGGATTCGCACTTGAGCCTAAGTTCACCGTTGCTGAAATGAATTTAACTGGTTTCTTGATGCCAGGAAATAGTCTCTGTGATGGCTGTAACGGGCGCTGGGCACTTGACCCGTCATTGGATTCCCTCAAGGATGATACATTCGACATCGATAATGACACTCTCGCAAACGGTCTTGAAGCACCGGACCGCTGGGATACAAACCCAGTCGACGATGATTCAGACGGTGACCTACTCCCTGATGGATGGGAAGTTTACTACTCGCAGCTTGCATTTGAAACAGGCCTCGTTGACAACTCAACCATCGGCGCATACGGTGCACGTGGTGTCATGGACCCATCAATGCCCGACAGTGACCTTGATGGTATTGATGATGGATATGAAGACCCAGATAATGATGGCCTCAACAAAACAGGCCTCATCAAGCGTTATTGCCCGGGATTCAACGATACCACGAACTCAGAATGTAATATCGACCCGACAACTCCCGACGGTCAACGATTCTATGACAACCTCGAAAATTACACCAACTATGAGGAAATGCAAAACGGTACAAATCCAATTACCAACGATACAGATGGTGATGACTGGAATGATGGCCCTGAAGTATATTATCAGGATCACGATGATGATGGCATGGCTACAGGCTGGGAATACCACTTCCAATTTGATCCGTTTGACGGAGCAGACCGCATGGTCGATACCGATGGGGACGGACACGTGAACTATTGTGAATACAAATGGGACACCAATCCGAGGAACCCAGTCTCTTATCCTGGCCAGGGTGAGTTGTGCGACCCCTTCAGCGATTGAATAGATGATGACTATGACCGGGCGTCTTGGATTCCGAAGGGAATTAACGCTCCTCTTTGTTGCTCTGCTATGTACTGCGTGTCTGCCGTTTCCATCAACCACGGCGGATGAAACCGTCACTACTGACTATTCAAACGGCTTTGCTTTTGACCAAGCACACGGAATTACAACCCAGACCTCGCTCCTTCTCACGGGAGATTCTCAACAACCCTTGAGGAATACGACATGGTCTCTGGTCAATATCAGCACATCGACGCCCATTACCTTGCTCAATGGGCCTTATCTCACCTCTGTAACGCCTGTTGGTGAGGATTCCTTCCGGTGGTCCTTGGACATCAACATATCGGGTATTGACTGCACGTGCTTTATCAGTTTGCAAACCAATTGGGAAGGTGATTCACTCTTCGAGCCATTCCTCCTCGTCTACCTTGGTGATGATCATCACCGCCCTGTTCTCCTCAATGAAATTGGTGACGATAGCACACTTGAGACCAGTGAGATACGTTCAATTGTCAGTAGTAATACCATTAATCTTGATTTCAATTTAATCACACCTTCTGGAAGTCACAACGATTTACAAGTTGAGGCTGAGGTTTGTCTAGCGCCTTATGGTGTCTGTCTTGGTGAATCCGTATCGATTACACCTACGTATTCCTCCCAAGGCACTACCGTGACCCTCTCGCTCAATCAATCAATGCTCTCCCTTGATGATGGGATTTGGTTCATTGATGTTTCAATGAGTGATGCTTTGCTTCGGACAAGTGGCAAAGTTAGGAGCAGTATCACGTTTGATTCAACTGCTCCTACTGGCGTAATCTCTGGCGCGGAGCGTGTTGCTGAAGGTGAAGAGTTTCAATTATATGCAGAACTTTCAGACGGTTATGAAGGAAGCAAGTTAACCAGCATTTGGTCCATTCATCATGATAATGGAACAGTACGGGCAGCAGATGCATCTGAACTCCTCCAATCTGGAACACTTCTCCTTAATTTGACGGATTCAGGTAATTATTTCGTTGAATTATTTGTTCGGGACCAAGCCGGATACTCTGTCAAAATCCAGCACAATTTCACAGTTGAAAACATCAAGCCACAAGTTGTCCTCGTCGCAGATGGATTGCAATTAAGCGGTGCACAACGGGTTGAAGTTGGTCCAGGTAGTAATTGGACGCTTGACGGTACATTTAGCGTGGATAATGAAGCGATTGACTACCTTTGGGTCATTGATGACAGTACTTCGATTCGAGGGCAGAGTCAGTTGACCGCAGATGATTTTGACGGCAAAGGAGAGTACGGGGTTGAATTAATCGTCTTTGACGATGACGGTGCTACTGACTCGATCTCGTTTGAAATTGTGATTTCTTCTTACGATGAACCGCTTAATCAATTGGTGACGCCACTGCAGGGATTCGGTTTGCTCATGACGCTTGCTTTGGTTCTATTCTTTGTGATACGGTCAAACAAAAAGGTGGATTTTGACATTCCTAAATGGAACGCAACGGAAGGCAGCCTCTCCTCGGAGAATCATGGTTCCTCTCACGGACGCAATGCAACGGTTGAAGAAGACGAAGCGCGAGGGTGAAACATGTTCGCAGAGGCCTTTGCAAGTTTGCCTGATCGGCCATCCTCCACAACGCTGGAAGAATTCCGACTACGCCAACAGCGTCTCGTTTCCCAATTCCGTCAAGACGACCTCCTGGTGCTCTGTTCACCAAAAATGGCCACGCATTCAAACGACGTCCACTACCGTTATCGTACCACCAGCGACTTGCTGTACCTTACCGGGTGGGTTGACCCTGATGCCACTCTCGTAATGAGGTGTGTCGAGGGCACGTGGAAGACTCAGCTCTTCGTTCAACCCAAGGATACACTGAAAGAAATCTGGGAAGGCCGCCGACCTGGAATAGAAGGAGCGGTAGATCAATGGCCAATTGATGAAGCATTTTCCTGTGAAGACAGAACCGCCCATCTCAAGGATTGGATGAACGACGCACGTCGTGTATATCATCGAGGCGGTATTGATTCAGAGGTTGACCAATTGGTCAACGACGCGGTTCGTAAACGAGACAGAGCGCGGCAACACTTTGGTACGGGCCCAGTGACTGTTGAAGATCCCTCTGCAATCCTTGCAGAACTCCGTTTGAGGAAATCTCCTTCAGAAATTGAACAGATGCTGTACTCAGGAAAAGTGGCAAGTCTTGCACATGAACTTGCTATGCGTCACAGTCGTAAAGGTGTTACAGAATATCAACTTCAATCGGTCATCGAGGGATTTTTCTCATACGCTGGTGGTTCGGGCTGGTCTTATCCATCAATTGTTGGTTGTGGAGAAAATGCTACAATACTGCATTACACTGTAAACAGTGACGAATGCAACTGGGACGATGTCATCCTCATTGATGCTGGCGCTGAATTCCGTGGATATGCAAGTGATATTACCCGGTCATGGCCAATTTCTGGAACATTTTCAGACGCTCAGCGTGAAATATACGCACTTGTTTTGAAAGCACAATATGCTGCCATAGATGCTTGCAGAGTTGGTCAGCCGTACACTGCACCCCACGAAGCGGCACGAAAGGTCCTCGCTGAGGGTCTTATTGAATTAGGCATCATTTCGCAAAACCTCGAGCAAGCACTTGACGTTGAGTCGGGTGAACTCCGCAACTGGTACATGCACAACACGAGTCACTGGATTGGTCTTGACGTCCACGATGTCGGTGTTTACAAACCCGGAGGTACGCCTCGAACACTCGAAGAGGGGATGTGTCTTACCGTTGAACCTGGCTTGTACTTCGGTGCTTGGAGGCCTGATGTCGATTGTCCTGCCCGCTATGCGAACATCGGGATCCGTATTGAGGACGATGTCATGGTATCGAAAGACGGCCCAGTAGTATTGACTGCGGATTGTCCAAAAACCATTGAAGAAATTGAGAGTATCGTTGGCGTCCCCCTTCAATGAGGTGATAGTTTGGATTGGCGAAGTATTCTCTTGCGTCAGGCAGCCTGGGACAGCGCTGATCCCTATGCAGTCCGGTTATCAATTGATGAAGCAGCATTGCTCTACGATGAAGCCCCACTTCACCAGTTGATGCAGGCAGCCCATCAACGTAGAATGGCGATGCATCCTGATGGTCATGTGACCTACCTGATTGATCGGAATATCAACTACACGAATGTCTGCACAATCAATTGTCAATTCTGTTCATTTTATCGCCCGCCTGGCCACGATGAAACCTACACACAAACATATGAGGAGATATCTCAACGTGTGAGAGAACTGGAAGCCATCAATGGGTCACGCATTCTTATGCAAGGCGGTGTCAATCCAGCTCTCCCATTCCAGTGGTACATTGACCTTATCCAACATCTTAGGGAACAACATCCAACGATTGATTTGGACTGTTTTAGCCCGATTGAAATCGAGGGATTGGCTGAAGTTTGTGGGATGTCAACCCTTGAGGTGCTCTCCTCACTCAAAGAAGCGGGCATGCATGGTTTACCCGGAGGAGGTGCAGAGATGTTGGTTGAAGACGTCCGAAATGATGTTTCTCCAAAAAAGGGTTCACCTCAAAATTGGCTTCGTGTCATGGAAGAGGCCCAATCATTGGACCTTACCACCAGTGCTACTAACGTGATTGGCTTTGGTGAATCGAATCGACAGCGAGTTCAGCATATGGATGCGATTCGTGACCTTCAAGAACGAACACTATCCAAGGGAAGGTCAGGTTTCACTTCCTTTATTGCATGGCCCGTTCAACTCGAGGTCAATTCATTTGGACGAAGAAATCGTGGCCAAAATAAGCATACTCTTGGAGCAGGTTCTTCGGAATACTTGAGACATGTAGCCATCTCTCGCCTCTATCTTGACAACGTACAACACATTCAAGCCTCGTGGCCCACAATGGGATTGAAGGTTTCCCAAATGGCCTTGCTTGCAGGTGCTGATGATGCAGGTTCAACCATGATGGAAGAGAACGTAGTTTCAGCATCCGGCACCAGTAAATTGGAAGCCTCAGAATACGAATTACAAACCTCAATTTGCCGTGCAGGATTTACACCCCAGCGAAGGGATAGCGATTATGCTAGGTTAAGCACGGTCCAACTTGCAGAGGATGTGACTCAACTTGCAGCGCCTACGCCTGTCGTGGGTCCATAAAAGACGACCCATACTACCGCACGTATGTTTCGCCCGCCATTACCTATACCGTCTGATGGAACATACTCAGCACCGTTGTAATAGCCTCTGTAAGTGAGATGATTATTGTTAGCGGTCGAATTGTCAACCCAATCGGTGATATCAAATCTCCACTGTTTGACATCTTGACCCGCACACCAGCCAGCTCGACCGAACGGCCATGAACCAAATTGATTCGCAACAACTCCGTTGTTGATCTCGTTTTCACAACCTTCGCTGCTGTAGACAATCGGATGCCATTCGTAGGTTTGGTAGCCTCCCATGCTGTAGTAGTGCTGATGGTCACAGAATTCAGCACAATTTGCGGTATCCTGGTTGAATCCATGTCCGGTAATCGTTGCGACGATTTCAACACTCGTGGCCCATGCAGGTGTTGAGAAATTCAACTGCCGTAGGTATTTACTTTCATCGTTATATGTTCCGTCAAATTGACCTCCACTAAATGCATAGGTTGCATTGGTCGCACGGGTTCCACTTCCCCAGTCACTAAACAAGAAGGTGACCGTGAGGTCTCCTTTATTCGCACCAGCGTACTTGAATCGACGGTCTTCTCCATCGTTGAGCATGAAGAGATAAGGGCTGATGTCGGTCAACCACATGCCTTCTCGCCCGTAGGTTGTAATCCAGCGAACCATCTCTGTATTGCAAACTGAGTTGTTGAATTCATCACAGACATAGAGATAGGCCAGGTAATCCCATTCATGGCAACCACCGTAAGATTGGTCTGCGTTTTGATAGCGGTTTTTCCGTTCAAAGCATGCATGTTCATGATACACTTCAAGCGTGTCATACGATGTCAAATTTTGAGGTAGACCCATCGTTGCATTGGTGAATGAAGAATAGCCTCCACCCCATCCTCCCGAGTGGCGTTGGAAATCCATCACGGTCACAGCGTGTACTGCAGGGTCATGTTGACGAATCTTTGTTGGAAATTCAGCAACCCATTGGTTGGGTTCAAATGAAAGATGGTATGGGTCGTTAGATTGAGTAGTCCAAGCATAGAGTGAACCTGTTTCTCGTGCAAGTTGAAAGCGGTCGATGCCCACAAAAAATGGATTGTTAAACGATGAAATGATTGAGCCGATTCCACCTCCAAGATTACTTGCATCTGTGTCGATGTAATGGATGCGAGAATCCCAATATGCTTCTTCGGATGCGGTTAAACCTGCTAGCACAGCGTTCTGGCGAGATATGACGTCATTGTGGTAAGTGTTGTCGAAGGAGCCGTAGAAAAGCTGCGTATTCTCTGGCAAATTCCTAATGAATTTTCCAGGATTTTGTCCCCATGTGCCAGAATTGCTATTCCCGCTGGAATCAGTATATTTGAACATGAAAAAGTATACATCATCACCGGTCCAGCGGTTTTTGAAATTGTATGTTCCGTTAAGGGTTGGGAAACTGAATTGGGGAACAGTCTGCATCGGGCCGTTGAGACTTGAACTGTCAGTCCAGGCAACGGGTTCTTGGATCACAGCGCAACCAACTGCATTGACACTCCATCTGTCTGGTGATTGGGGGCAGAGGTCAACGTTCGCAAAGATTCCATCGCTGTCAAGGTCAGCACAGCCCAGGGCGTTGACTACGAGCCCAGATGGCGTACCCTCGCACTGGTCTTCGAGGTCGTTCACACCGTCCCCATCGGTGTCCCTCTGCAGAGCAGCACAACCTGATTCATTGATGTCGGTGGCATTGATTGGTGTTTGTGGACAGAGGTCAAGAATTGAACCTGTACCGTTGACATCATTCACTCCGTCGTTATCATCATCTTCGTCTTCACTGAGGTCGTAACATCCATCTTGGTCCCAATCCGTGGTATTGTTTGATTGCCATTCTGCCACTCCCTTGGGACAGTCATCCAACACATCGTGAAAATCATCATTGTCATCATTGTCATCCTCATCGATATCTGAACAACCATCATTGTCCCAATCACTGTATCGATTTGATGCCCAACCCTTTCGGCCTACAGGGCAGGAATCCTCAAGGTCCAAAACGCCATCACCATCATCGTCTTGATCTTCATCAGCATCATGGCAGCCGTCGTAATCGTAATCTGCACTTGGAGTACTTATCCAGCCATAGGATGTCGGACAGCCATCGTAGAGGTCAATGATACCATCGTTATCGTCATCCTCGTCCTCATCGTTGTCTCGACATCCATCCTGGTCGCCATCTGTCGTTGGTGTTGATTGCCAACCTACGTTCGCTCCATAACCCGTGGGACAGAAATCATTCGCATTTTGTATGCCATCTCCATCTTCATCATCACCTGCACCTTCAATGATCACCTGTGTAATCGTGGTGTCACTCAGGACGGTGTAAACACCACATGTAGCTACTGTCGTAATGGAGTGGGATGAAGTCGCTTCAGTAAAATCGAGCAAGACTTTCCAAGATTGTTCCTCATTGAGACTTATTTGTCCTGTATTTCCATCGCTTACCGTGTAGGTGATGGCACACGAATCAGGATTGAGGTGTTCGATACTTCCTTCAAACCAAATCAAATTAGGTTCTTCTAAGACCAACTGCGCAGGAACTGCGAGAATAGGAGCAGGCTCCTCTGGTTCAAGCACAGTGAGAACATGAACGAGTTTGGCAGGCAGTGGGACCAGTTCGTTCAACCCCACATTTGCGAATGAAATTGAAATGATATGTTCACCCACCGCAGTTGGAGTGAATGATAGTTGGTAAGGGTCAGTAAAATCAACTCGCTCTTGCTGTGCCCAATCAAAGGAACTCAATGATGCAAATGATGGTAGGATGACGGTCGGTTCAACTGCATATTCACCTTCACCATCTTGCAATACATTGAGTAAAAAAGTGGCTTTATCACCCAACTGAATCGCATTTGGTGAAAGAACCCAAATGGGTTCAATGGTGTAGGTTTCGATACTGATTTCTTCAATTGGAGCGGGTTCACTTCCACTCATGCACCCTGCTAGAAGCATGATGGCGACGAAGAAGAAAGCAGAGCCTTTTCTCTTGTCCATGAAAGATGCAGGGCATGAGCATCCATGAATGTGTTGATTATTTGATGTCCAATTCTGAGCGGCCATCGTGAAGTGGGAGGTCACGAATTTGCGTTTGTTTCGTCGAATGAGCCACCTTGAGTGGTTGGACCCAAAGTAGAGCACCTTCTCGCTCTCGCTCGATACGAATAATGCACTCCCAATGAATCCGAATGAGGTCGGAATTCAGGCTTCCCGGCCAGATGGGATGAGGTGATGTGAGACTGATTGGTTTCCCTTCTTCCCATCGTTGGCTGCCACCTGTGGCCATGATACGCATGGGACGGAGATAGAAGCCTCCTTTCACATTTTGAAGTTCCATGGGTGCATCTTCTCCCCCAGCAGTTCCGTCATCCAAACCCTCCTCCCAATGATGGGGTAATTCCGTTGCCAATCCCGGCGGTGGCTGTTGCTTTCCTTCACGACCGAGTTCTTTGAACAATGCTTCTCGAGCTGGTGGTAATACCCCCACTCGCCACATGACATCGACGTGGTTCCATCCTTGATCCCACTCGGGGAAGGTCAGGTTAATCTCAAGTGGCGCATCAGAGATACTTGGTTTGATAAATTCTATTTGAGGAGAAGTTAATCCACGCTTTAAAAATGAATTTTGCCTTCGCAAATCCAGTAAATTAGCGATAACACGCATAATGAGTGGCGCAAAAATGAGTGGAACAACAATCACAGCGAGTGATGGGTAGTCCAACAACCCCCACCGAACCGTTTCAATTCCATAGACCGGAATTGAAAGAAAGATGAGTACGGGAGAAATGAAAAGATATGCGAGACTAAGAAGGAGTACAACAACCACACCGTTGATGAATTTACGCAGAATATTATGAATCGGATTGGGTATGAGGTACCATCCTTGACGTTGTCTGTACACAACATTAGGATAGACCTCATGTTCCAAACAACCGTCATTACTGATAGGTTGGATTTCATCGCTTCCATATTGATAACTACGTTCAATCAACCACGAGTCATCATCACCGATTTTAACAGACGGCCCTTTCTCATTCAAGAAAGATTGTGCCTCTTCTCTTGAATCAAAGTCCCCTAATGAGGTTGATCGTCGAGCAATGGGCAAAGCAGATGGAATCCATCTTGAAGCCTCAAATGGAGGATAGCGGATGCGTTGAATTTCTTCGAGTTCAACCACACAATCACCTAACTCAAAAGAAGTCGGACCCCTGCTTTGAGAGCAAGCGGTCGAAATGCTGGTACATTGCGAATCAGTGCCATGCCAAGTGGGACGGGTTTCTCAATATCGCCGACTTCATTGATGAGTTGGAGCGTATCGGGGTGAGCGAAATTCATAAAATGCTGGTCGAGCTTTTTGTCACTGCAATCACTTACCAAGAGGTTTCTCAATGCACGTGCACGGTCTTGTTCTTTTTTCATTGCCTCCCATGGCTTCTTCGTGATAGCACGCAAGTTCGCATCGGATAAATTGTCATTCATAATTGCCTCAACAAGCGGTGAAAGAATACATTGAATTTGATGGAAGCCTGGTCCGATACCCCCGCCAGTTGTTGGTTTGGCCATCCCCGCTGCGTCTCCGAGCAACATGACTCGTTGTTTGACCGTTTTCTTGATCATGCCAGATGGAACTGGGCCACAATACCTTGCAATTTCTTGAATGTCACTGAACCTGTCTTTCCAAAGGTCGTGGTCAAGGAGGTCCTGGTAACATGATTCGATGCTACGGCCATTGAGCCGATCTGCAGTCGACCATAATCCAATACGGTGCGTGCCGAAGCCAGACGGGATGACCCATGCAAAGAAACCTGGAGCGATAGCTTCACCGCTGTACATTTCTAGCCAACGATCCCGGCCTTGGTAGCCGACAACTTCGGTTTGAAATCCAATCATCAATTCTTTTGGGCGACCCATTTTGAAAAAACGTCGTGTCCAACTATGGGCGCCATCAGCACCAACAATCAATTTACATGTGACGTTGACCTTTACGCCATCCTTTTTGACAATTATTTCTGCACCATCATCGGCAACAGTCGCCTCAACTGGCGTGGAATTTAGCCACAAGTGAGCGCCCGCTTCCATGCCTTTTTGCACAACGAATTGGTCGAAACGTTTCCTACAAACTACGTAGGTTCTCAATACTCCTTCTGTCCCAACCGGGACAAGGGTTCCGCTTGGCCCGTGTATGAGTGCACCGTCAACCTCCTCGAGAACAGTGTCATACGCTTCTACAACCTCCATTGCAGAAGGGGTCACAAGCCCAGCGCATTGGAACGGTCGCCCGATTTCAGTATGCTCCTCGAGCATCAATACGCTGAGGCCAGATTCGGAAAGAAGTTCAGCAGCTCTTCCTCCAATAGGACCGGCTCCGACGATGACGACATCGTAATGGCAGGTGTCCATACCTGTTCCTGCGAAAGGTATTGTTTCAATCTTCCTTTTCTGGCAAGTCCCTCAGGAGCGTTTGGCAAACTTATACCCAATGGCCTGGTTCTTTTTCAGATAGAGTGAGGCTGCAAAGGGGTTATTTGTTTTCTTCGAAGTAAAATCATCAAACGGGCCAACAGAGCCAGATTCAATCAGTGTTTTTGCTTCCTCTCTCGTAATATCCCGCTTTGAAATACAGCGTTCAATGTGAATTTTACAACTGGTTGAACTGTCTTCTGTAGTGTAGTGAGTCTCAGTCTCAATGATGTTGGCCTTCGTTTGGGGGCAAACTGCTACCACCCCGGGCACTACAGGGAAGCGTTTGGCATCTGCCGCTGCTGCACGCGGAGGGAAATCGTATTTGACCCGATTCTTTTCGAGTACCAGAAATGCATTGAATGGCTTATTTCGTTTTGATGTAAATTCCTCAAGTAGAATCGATTTTCCGTCGGTGAAGATGGGTTTAGCCTCTTCTGGTGTAATCATTCTCTTGCACATCACGTTCTGCATTCCCCTAAATGTACATTCGGTGTTGTCACAGTTGTAGGCACTCGAAGTAATCCGGATGGAACCGTGTTCACAAACAGGACAGGGGCACAAGACTTCGTCGTCTTCACTGGTCCCTCCACCAGCTCCGCCTTTGGTGGTGACCTTTCCATCGTTTGATAGTACAACAGATGCTTCGTATCCTTCTCCTGCTTGCGAGAAGAAACCATGGAGGTCATCCAAGGAACTGTTGTTAATCAACAGCGACGCTGTCTCCCTGTCAAACCAACGACCCGAGGTGTCTTTCCAGAATACAAAGGGGCATCCTTTGTTCCTTCCTTCATTCTTTTCGCATTGATATGCCAGAGTGTTTTCCATGATCGCACCGCTGCATGATGGACATTCTCCGAGGCTTGGCTCTTCAAGATACAAGGTGCTTCTGTCGTGTTCTCGGATTCTTTCAACCATCGTTTGAGTTTGTTGAATGATTTTATCCATGTAGGTCTCCATCGGCTCTTCACCGCGTTGAACAGAAAGGAGCGATGCTTCCATATCTCCGGTCAATTCAGGGGAGGTGATCCATTCCACTGGAATACGACGAAGTACGTCAATCATACGTATTCCGTGAGGCGATGCACTGATGGTACCGTTGCGGGAACGGCGAATGTAATTGCGACTCAACAACTTTTCGATGGTATCGGCTCGGGTTGCTGGTGTCCCTAATCCCTTTTCTTTCATCGCTTGAGCGAGTTCTTCATCATCGATATTTTTGCCCGCGTGTTCCATCAATTGGAGCAGACTTGCTTCTTTAAGTCGGTTTTTAGGCTTGCTTTTTTCTTCCGAGAATTCATGAGAATCAAGCGTTGTCGCACAGGGGTTACTGCTGAGGTTGCCCCACCCTTCCGGCACTTTATCCTTCTTTGGAACGACTGCACGCCATCCAGGCACGGACAAACGTTCGGCCTCCTTCATGAATTGATGTCCGGATTTCGTCGATGTTCGTTTGATGACCGTCCATTCAGATAGGGGGTGCCATGAGGCGAGGAAGTTTCTGACGATCATATCGTAGAGTTTAGCGTGGTCTCCTCCAAAATTACCAGGTGGTGTTTGTCCTGTCGGGACGATAGCATAGTGATCTGAAACCTTTGAATTGTTGAAGTTCCGCTTTGCATTTGCCAAACCATCGGATTGAAGTCGTGTTACATGTTCAGAGTAAACCGATTGGCTGCTAAGATCGTTCAGTGTTTTGGCAACAGTCTCGTGCATGTCTTCAGTAAGATACTTCGAGTCAGTACGTGGATAAGTGGTGAGTTTGAATTTGTCATAAAGGTCCTGTGCCACACCAAGTGTACGTTTTGCAGACCATGACCACATACTGTTAGCTCTTTTCTGTAGCGTCGTTAAGTCGAAATTCAGAGGCGGTTGTTCTTTTTTTGTCCGACTCTTTTCCTCAGTGGAGAATGGGGCATTGTCGGAGAGAACTGCCTCGATAGCCTCTTTTTCTGCGACATCCATGATACGATGCGCCTTGTATTCAGGACGCTCTGAATCGTCTTTGTGACCTGTTCGTTCCCATCGTGCTGTCCAGGTGGCGCCCTCCGCAGAAAACGTTCCGTTAAGTTGCCAATAGGGGACAGGTATGTGTGAGAGCACTTCGATTTCATGGTCAACAACCAACGCGAGTGTGGCAGTTTGAACTCGCCCGAGAGAGTTGGCGGAACGATCACGGTTTTGTGGTAGTCGAGTTGCAACTCGAGAACCGTTCATTCCAATAATCCAGTCGGCTCTCGAACGGGAATACGCTGCGTCGCTCAGTGCCTGATACGTGTCTCCAGGTTCACGATTTTCATATGCCTGAAGCATCGCATCATAGGTCATGGATTGCATCCACATTCGAGTCGTAGGTGTTTTCACCTTTGAGTGTGCAACGATGGTCCTGAAGATGAGTTCACCTTCGCGGGCAGCATCACATGCGTTGACAATTTCTGTGGTTTCCTTATCTTTGATGAGTTTCATGATCGCAGACAATTGTTTTTTCGCTCTCCCACCTTTTGCTTTGTATTGAAATGAATCGGGGATATATGGCAATCGGTCAATTGTATTCCGCCAATTTTTGAACTCTGGATCGTAGTCGTCCATGTATTTGAGTTCGAGCAAATGTCCGATGGCCCACGTGATAATAATGTCCTTGCTGAACCAGTGTGTGTCCTTCTTTGTAGGTACGCCAAGGACGTTAGCAAGGTCCTCGGCAACACTCGGTTTCTCAGCGATGATGACGATAGACATGTGAGTAAAGGCCGCAGACGACTCTACTTGAACCCTCCTTTGGTTCTCCGTTGAATGTGTCCGTTCATTGAAATTAGAGGACCTATGAACTAGTGAGTGCGCGTTAAGGAGCGAAGCGAAGGCGACTTTCTGCTTCATTCCAGGGTTGTTCAGATTCTGGGCCTCCACAACCTAAACATCCGGGGTATCCTGCATCGAGTAATTCGCTTAATACTGCTAAGATCGTAGGCCATCCCTCCGTAGCATTGAGGGGAATCCAGAGGATATCTGCTGGTGGTTCAACCAAACCTACATGAATGATTTCTTTCCATTCACCTTCGTGTAGTTGACGTACTGTTATGATGTCAGATTCATGAAATAATAATTTAGGAAAGTCCAATCGCGCCGGAAGTTTATCACTCATCATCCGTAAGAGATTAATTTGTTCTTTCTCGAATTCAAGAGGAGAAATCAACTGAATTCCTTCCTCTCTCAATATCTGTCTCGAACATTCCCTCACGGCTGGCCATTTAGGGTCCGTGAGTCGCATGTTTGGGCCTATACGATGACAAGATTTGAAGGCTGGCGTTCACGACAACGATTCATGGGCGTACCGTATCGTTGGTTGATTCGTCCTCTCCTGCGGTTTCAAGACTCCGAAAAGGCCCACCATCGGAGTCTCCGTCTCCTGCGGCTAGCTACTGCTCTCCCATTTGGTGGTGGTACGTTGAAATTGCTTTATCATCCACGTCATGAAATTCCCGTTGAACTCTTCGGTCATACCTACAAAAATCCATTCGGCCTTGCTGCTGGAATGGATAAAAATGGCATCGCTTTACGTGGATGGGAACGCATCGGTCTAGGTTTCATCGAGATTGGTGGCGTCACTCAGCACGAACAAGAGGGAAATCCAAAGCCGCGTATGTTTCGAGCAAACCAATCTCTCGCCTTGGTCAACCGGATGGGATTCAACAACGAGGGTTCAGATAAGATACGACAGCGACTTGAGGTTCATTTCAAACGCTACGGTCGTCCGAGTGTGCCTCTCTGGGTCAACGTTGGTAAATCTAAAATTACGCCATTGGATATCGCACACGAAGATTATGCAGCAACCGTTCACGCCCTATGGCAATTTACCGATGTTTTTGTGATCAATGTCTCATCACCGAACACTCCGAATCTGAGGGATTTGCAAAATGACGACGGGCTGGTACGGATTCTTGATACATGCCAGAAGGTGAATCATCAATTGGCAGATGAACATGGAATCCAACCCAAACCATTCTTGGTAAAGGTGGCCCCTGATTTGACCAATGAACAACTTGTTCACATCGCTTTAACGGCCAAAAACAACCATGCAGATGGAATTGTTCTGTCAAACACTACTCTCGCACGACCGAAAACGAATCACAAACAGGATGCAAACGTGTTCTCTGAAACCGGGGGCTTGAGTGGCCAACCGCTCAAAGAACGGTCGACTGAGATGATACGGCAAGTACGGCAACATGTTGGAAAGGAGTGGCCTATCGTTGGAGTGGGTGGTATTTCATCTCCTCACGATGCATTCGAAAAAATCAAGGCTGGCGCGACGCTTCTTCAGGCTTACAGTGGTTTTGTGTTTGAAGGCCCCGCACTCTCAAAATCTGTTGTCCACGGACTCAAGCATTCATTGGATAAAAATCACTATTCATCTCTGCAATCCGCTGTTGGTGCAGACGAGCAACCAAAGTGAGAGGTTGTTAAAGGAAGGCTACGTGGTTGATTATAATGTGGGCACGACGGACAAGAGTTCTAGTGATTGGCGCAGTGGTCACACTCGGCCTGATGGCAACCCTACTCTTACAGGCTCCAGTTCCAACCACAACCGTTGATGAATTAATGACGTCACCAGACTCTCATCTTAATGATGAGGTTGCAGTTCGTGGCGAGGTTCTTGATGGAAGTATTGATAACGGCACCATGACCTTTGTACTGGAAGGCGAATCCTCGACGCTTGTCATTCGATTTACTGACGCATCGGTATCCAATGGTCTTGACGATAATCGCACAGTATATGCTGAAGGTGTGCTGTTGTATGAAGATGGGAATTATATTTTAGATGCCTCAGTCATCAAAACATCTTGCCCCTCAAAATACGAAGAAGAGACAAATTCAGAAGGCTGACTTGACCTCTCGTTGAGTTCATATAGGCTGAAGCATCGCCGACATATGGGATAGGTGGGGAGCTCGGCGTACCCTGTACCTCAAATCGTCGTTATGGTGGACTGAACGCCTTGGGGCGGCGAAAGCGGCCATTGGGTTCCCGTAGGCGGACGTTGATGTCTCGCCCCCACATGACTCGGGTGTCATGAACNGTNTCCGGAAGGANACNGGGAGTGAATAACCGGGGGACTAGGTCAGGCCGGGAACGGAGCAGCCCTACCTGGGGCCATGGGTGCTGTGGGGTGTCGGGATGGAGGATGCTTGCGGATTTGGCTTGATGGTACGAGCGTCCACCCTCGGCCCTCCCACCTAAATGTCAAACACGACATCAGCGTACCAACCGGGTCCATCAAAGGATGGAACATCCGGCCACGGGCTTGTGATGGTTTCTTCTTTTCCGACTTGAGCAAGTTGGAGTTCGTGGGTTGTAACTGCCTTGATCTCAATTTCTCTTTCGATGACATTTCCGTCGACCCATTGGACATGCGCCACCAAAACGAGCCCGTGTTCTGTTTCTTCAACACGAACCATGCAATCTACTAACCACTCTTGATGCACCTCGTTTCTGTAAAGTACTTCTTCAACCCAAGCGATGAAGAGGAATGAAGGGTCGAAAGGTGCATGTTGGCTGGTTATTCGCCATTCGCCACTATGGCGCACCGCTCCTTGAGCCTCATCGTGGCTTTCGGAACTCATCAAATAATTCTGAACGCCATGAGCCACTTCCACAAAGAGTGCATCGAACGAAGCAGCAAATGTACGGAGGCCAACGTCGGCAGTAGTAGGCCAAAGCCACGAACTCAAGACCTCACCTCATCGTTTGGAAACTTGCAAATTCCAAACATGCTCTCCAATGCGATGAATGATGTCTTCACGGCTCAGGACAAAGGAATCTGTTTGTTCAGCTCCTAGGATGCATTCGCACGCAGCGTTAGCAAGAAGAGCAGTTGATTGAACATCTAAGCCACGAGAAAGTGAAAAAGCAATTGCAACAGCTGCAGCATCGATAAGCCCGATCATTTGACGAAGGTCAAGTAGACCACATGGTGCGTGTACCGTGTCTTCATCCGTTGAATAAATAGTCACGCCTGCTTCACCGGATAGTACCACAAGATGGTTCCAATTGTACTGGACGAGTAATTTTTCAGCAGCCTCGGCACCCGTTGCTGCACCTAATCTTCGACGCATTAACTCCAATCCCTGAGATTGGAACAAAATCCAATCAACGCCCTCTGTGCGGTGCAATCCTGTGAGTTTAGGGTCGGCGATAACTGGTATCCCACGGGCCTTTGCCTCTCTGAACAATTCCTCAGAACCTGTATCTGTAACAACTCCTTGCCCGTAGTCTGATGCAATCAATGCGGCAGCGTCTTCAAGGTCATTGATGGCTTGTTCGTAGAGGGATAGAGATGCTTCTGTGGGTACGGGGTCATCGTCTTCAATATCCCATCGGAGCAACAATTGTTCTTCTCTGATGAGGCTTTCTCTGGATGCCAGCATACGAGTTTTAACGGTGGTTGTACGGTCCTCCACGATGGCAATACCGTGCGTTGTGACGCCCTCTGATTCGAGTGACTCAATAATGCTCAAGCCTGCAGCATCGTCGCCTACTACTCCAAAGAGATGGCTGTTCATACCCATTGAATTCAAACCTCTTGCTACGTGTGCAGCGGCTCCTACATCCTCTTCTCGAGAGGTTTCACGGAGGACTGGTACGGGAGCTCTTGAATTCAAATTGTTGGCATACCCGTGGATATAGCAATCCATCATGACGTCACCAATCAGGACAATTTTAGCAGGTTCATGCGAACGTAAGTGCTGCTTCAAATCCGATAGAACATCATGCAAGTTGGCTTCTTCATCTGTCATTCCCATGGTGCTTGCCTCCTTTATTCTTTAACCGCTAAATCATTCATGACTCGGGCATGTTCATCTTCAGAAATATTCAGTTGTTGACGCAATGTTCTCAAAATAGCATGCTCATCAACCGTGATAATTTGATCTTGCATTGCCGTTTTTACTGCTGCGGAATACGTGTCGTAATGCTCAGAAACCGCGGGTTGATTACGGGCCTTGTCAAGAAGTTCCTGATGTTTAATCTGGTCAATTCCAAAGGCGATCCTAAATGTATCCAACAAGTCTACCTCTTCCTGTACAATCTCGCCATCATCAAGTGCTTGCATAATCATATCAAAGTAAACTTCCTCCGGGGGGGGGATTTTCAATGATTTTCTTGCTTCATTTGAAAGACGACGTGCCCGTTCAGGGTGCATCCCGAGGAATTCGACTACTTCATTGAGAAGTGATTGTTCATCCCGTGTAATTTTACCATCTTCCCAAGCCCGAGCAAACATTCGTCGGACAAGTTCTTCTCCGTATTGAGCATCAAGTGACGCCATACCTTCAGGATTTGAAAGTGGTGATACCAAGGCACTGTCGTGGAATTCAAGACCCTCATCAAGGTGGGATAAAAGTTCTAAAATCGGTTGTGGAGATTGCCAAAGGCTGCCGAGCAATACCGTTGAACCGTTGTGCGTAATATCCATTTGGAAAAAACGATCTTTGAGGGATTGTGCGTGTTGCGTACCCTTTTCAGTGAGGGTATAGACGCGCTTTCGCTGTTTACCGCCGGGGATATGGCGTTGTGCTACATTGATGAGTTGGTTCGTTTCCATACGCTTGAGGGTTCTTGGAATGTGTTTTCTTTGAACGTGTACCGCTGCTGAAATACCTGCTTGGGTGAGGATAGCAGGTGCCTCCCATCCACCGCTTGGCAATTGCTGGTTGAAGAGATGAAGCAATGTGCGCTCTTCGGTAGTGAGCGTGCCGAGGTATCCATCCACCATCCCGTTCTCCTCATCAAGATGCAGTCTGCGATAGCACATAGGGCAATCGGTTTCGTGCGACGGAATCAAATGAATGAAATTCTTGGTTAAGCCATGACGGGTCGACAGCGTAACTACACGCCCCGAGTCCGCACGACCCGTCCATTAGGGGCTTCACGCACACCTAATGCCCCTCCAGGGGCTCAACTTCCAGAGCCTGTATCCCAGGATGGCCTCTGGTACATTCCTCCACCCCTCTCACAACGATTGCACGAGAAGAGCGCCTTAGGCCTACGAACGACAGACGGTGGTATCCTACTCACTCCAGAAGAAGTTCTGTTCTGTCATTGGTATCGTCATGTACCTCTCACGAATCCAGGAGCTTGGCTCGAACGGGAAATGGCGATTGATTCAGGTTTGGAAGCGAATGTTATCGCCATGGACATCTTGAGGAACGGAGGCGAACGCGTTGTTCCAATGAAACATCTTAAGACACGTTTCCCGAATGTTTCTCCCAATACATGGGCCATACGCTTTGAACGTCATGAAGCATGGCGTCAGCATGCTGGCTACAGCCAAGTTCGAGTTCAACGTACCCATGACGAAGTCGACTGGGAAGAATTGAATCAGTGGGTTCAAAGCGTTCTTGAGAACAATCACGTTCCCGAACTCTGTGTCATTGACGATGAACTTGATGCAACCGTCTACATTCTATCTCATGAACAACCAAAGGGTGACCAGATTCTTCCGAGCGATTTGACACCGGATTTGTATAATGAGCTTGATTCCTTCATTTCTCGCTCCGTTGCGGTTGAAAATGGAATGTTTATTTCTGATGTTGTATCTTGGCCATTGCCTTCCATAGGTATTGAACATTTTTCGGGACGCTTTCTTCGGCATGAGGAATATGAATATCTACAAAACCTAACTAAGGATAAAACCGCCAAGAACCTGTATGCATTCCTTGCAAGTCAGCGTCTTCTGCTTCGACCTGGATTCAAATACGGATGTCTTTGGAGGGCCTATGAAACAGGTATCAGTGTAGAGCATGCACCCTGGTTGATTCAACCTGTTCATGATGCACCAACGAATTGGGAAGGCATTTGCCTTGCAGTTCGATTAGCAGAGGGTGTCAATAAACGCTGGTTGTGCGCGAGTCAATTTGAGGGCGACTGGACCTTCCTCAACATACAGCGGTCAGGTTGACGACTCATCAAGAACTCGCCCCCAAGGGTCGATATCTTCGTCGGTTGGTGTTGCCTCTAGTGACTCAACTGATTTTGCGTCTGTGTTAACTGTCGTCGTTTCTTTTGCAGGAACTTGTAGGGACATAGCCGCAAAGTAAAGTGTGAATGTGAACATGAGGATTGCTATGATTCGGCCGGGTGTCCTGTAGGTGGCTAGGAATTCCTCATCTTCACGTTCTGCGGTTAATTCGATTTGAATCACCCACTGTTGCCCTTCTTCTGTGTGTAATTCAATCGTACCCTGTACGATCATATTGTTCACCAGCAACCCGTTTGGTTCAATGGTGAGTGCATATGTGCTGTTCTCGCTAAGGGTTACGGATGTGGCCCCGCTACTTACGCGGGACAAGGCGCCATCAATATGCACGGACAGGCGTTGTGAATTTGCTCCCAATGAATCAATCGGGACTTCCAATAACGTGTTGGAATCTACATTGACCTGACCGGAATAATAGGATTCAATTGGAATACGATTCAATGTATGTACCGTGTATTCAATATCAAATACATCATCCCCACACTCAATGAATCCTGTAAGTAGAGCGATTGAATTAGGAGTTCCTGTGGAACTAAAATTCAGGTGGTAGGTTTCACTTTGGTGAGGTGTCATCTCGACGGCCCTTCCATCGGAGGATGACAGTTGTGACGAACAAATTGTCGTAATTGGGACTTCTGTGTTGATTGTACCTGTGGAGAGAATCGTTGCTCCGTGATCAGGCAAATTGAGTGGTACGTTGGGAGAACAATTCATTGAACTAAATTCGATGGTAGTTTCATTTTCTATGAGGACTTTTGCCGTCCAAGGTACAAGAACCCCATCGTGCGTGCGGATTTCAACCCCGGTAGCACCAAACTGACTACCGTTTGTGAACACATCAGATGCTTCACCTTGGTTTGCACCAGATACCAAGTCCTGTCTGCCATCTGCTTCGATAACCATGAGCCAAGGAAGGTTCGGATTGGTATTTACTTCGTTATCATCTATATCTCCAACGCTTTGATCTTGGTAGGTTACCAGTACGCCGTGACCTGGTAGGCGGCTATCATATCCAAAATCCGTTCGTAATTCAATAAAAACAGCTTCACTAGTCCCCAGAGGTACTCTCAAGATTTCACCTCCCTCACTCGTCCCTTCCATCGTTATTGTTGGGCCCAAACAGGGTTGTGATGTGCCAGCAGGCCATGTGAGGTCCAAGTCGATGATACGTGGGCTATCGAGTAATTCCATGCTGGCACCAGTTGGTAAAGCCGGCCAGCGTCCGGCTCCATTCCAATTTCCACTCGCCATTATGTCCCAATCTCCCAGGCCTTTCCAAGATTGGAATGATGTCTCATCGTGCACCGGGTACAAATCCACAGCGCCCATTTGATGCATCATTTCGTGAAGGATCGTACCGACCCCGCTCGTGCCAGTTTGCAAACTCGCCATGGTATAGTGATGGGCTAACATCGAATCGTCAACGCCTATTGGTTCCTCAAAATGAGTGAAATGGCTCCATATTCGTTCTGTACGTGATGGATTTTCTTCCTGTCCTTTTGTGGAATGCAGTATCAGCAATCGGTCCACTTCCCCGTTGCCGTCTAAATCAAATTCGGACCACTCAACATCATCTTTGATCGCCTCAATGACATATGTTGCCAATTGATTGGGAAGAAATGTACCTTTGGAATCAGTATCGCGTGCATCGTTGTCCTCTCCATAAACTGCGAGATTCGAGGTCGCTCTTACGACTTCTTCGTGAACAACCACATCGATTTCTGTTGTCCCTCCTGAAAGTTGGTCGAGATAATCCACGGCACTTTGGGTGACGAGGTTTTCAGCCTCATCAATACCCCATGCTTCAGTTGCAGGGAAGTCAGGGAAATCAACCACGACAACGAACCATGTTTCATTGGTTTGTAGTCCAAGTAAATCTGGATGGTCTTCGTTCGCTGTAATCACTTGTTGAACAATCCAATCATCAATGGTTTCATCGTTGACCCATGCCCAAAGACCGGAACATAGGAACAGAAGCGAAAGGAACAGTGTCACAAACCGCTTCATACCTCATCCTAGTCCTTTGAGCGTTTGAAACTTCGTTGTTATTGCATAGAGGCCGGTTTAATTCCATACTCGTCTCGGAATATTCGTTCAAGTTCTGTTCTGTCGTTCATTTCCTCAGGCAAGCGCAGGACAAGTGTATCTTCATTCACATAATTCCATCGTGTCTCGCTCGATTGCATAAGAACATATTTTTGGGGCAGTGTTTCCTGTTCTTGAAGAAGGTCGCGTAGTCGGAATGGCAACCCTTCGATGTCAAAGGGATCTGCCATTTGTAGCATGGCTAATTTGACCTCGAATGACTTCTTTTCTGTTGATTTAACCCGATTATTCTGAAGTGACATCAGATTCAAGCCGTGAAGGGTGGCATCCAGACGTTGGAAGTTATTTTTGAATTTCATGGGGCAAGGAGTTCCATCACATCCAGTGATTACTGCGTCTGTGATGTTTTCATTGATGAGGTGACCAATCACACGATTTCGATCTTCTTTGTTATGACATATGTTTGTGGTGCGCACGGTAGAATATCCTGGAAACGGAGTAAAACCATGATATTCGTTCGCTCCCGAGCAGGAACAGTCCAAGATCGCAATGTGCCTTCGCCTACCTTCTGAATCAAATCGTGGCACTGCACGGCCATATGTGTCCATTTGTTTTGAAAACCATCGAATTCCCAATACCTCCCCTCCGGTCCAGAGTAGAACCAAGACAGGTAATGTTGCAGATTGCATTTGGTCGGGAATTGAGAGTACAAGAAGCATTGAACCCATTCCATAAATTCTGATGCGCCAAAGGTCTGCAGTTTCTTGGTGAAGGAGGCCCATGATTCCGAGAATAACAATTGAACTCCAAGCAATGAGGAATACCAGAAGTATCCAAAGGGTCGATAGGAGAATAAGCAGGAGTTCTACGGCACTGTATTGCGCCTCAAGACCTACTGCGATGTGGTTTGCGTGGCCTTTGGAGTAGATGATTGGAAATACTTCGAAGATCAACAAGGCTGCAAGAAAGAATGTAAAGAGGACAGAACTCCATGACCACCGTCGAAGCGCATTAAATTCTGATGGGAGTAGGCCAGGTTTAGCAAATTGATGCATCTGATACAAGAGAAGGGGTAGACAAGAAAAGATGCCAAGCAGCAACGAAGCCATCCAACGAACAACGCTCCACTGAGCAGGCTCGTAGATATTCAAGCACGATTCTGAACACGGCTGTAAAATCCCCATGAGGTAGGCAAGTGTGGAGTCTATCATCGTGTACCAAATCAGCGACATCAAGGAAACGCTGATGAAAAATATGGTCGTACGTAGCGTCAGTTCATCAAGATGGCTTTGGAGTGAGGTGTCAGTGTCAGATTCGAGGAGAACCGACATGGTCGAACATCTCACACGAGATCGGTGTACTGCTGTGGGGCTCTTGCTTGAACAATCGTCCGATAGACTCCATAGATTGCCCAAAGTGTAAGCATACCCGCAACAAGCCCGTAACCCCATGGTTGGCCATCATCGATAAGGAATGCAAAGAGGACGGCTAATCCTGCAGCGAGTGCTCCCCTACGAAGGCCCTGGGGTATCGCCAGGCTCTTGTCAAGGTGTGGAGGACCACCGCCAAATTTACGCTCGTAAAATTCGCCCTGGATGACTGCTGCTACAATAATTAGGGACAGAGTGGTCCAAAAGTAGAGGTTTCCGTTGGTGAAGAAATCATGTGCAATGGCTTCTTGTCGCTCGGCTTCAAGCGCTTCAGGGTCTTCTTCAGCGACAAAGAGCGCATCATAATCTCCAACGCTGATGGTTCTCATTGAGACATCTTCATTGGTTGCTATTTCAGTTGCTCCCGGTTCACTGATGGTGAAGGTGAGAATGTTCCACTTGTCACCTTCGTCAAAGTTCCCGTTTCCATTGACGGCATTTCCTACAAGTTGGAAATTTGCTGGCCCTACATCCTCCGCGGGTGCAGTCCACTGGATTACCCAATCATTCCCTGGTTCACTCTGTGAGAGCGCTCCTGGTTCTTCAGACATCACTTGACTGCCTTCGCCTGCGGTAAACGTGCCGATTCCGTAATCATAAATCACGAAGCCTCCAATCTCATTGGATGCGTGTTGAAGTGTGATCGTCATTTCGTATGTTTCACTTAGGTTGTACGCCCTTGGAACATTGGAAATCGACACCACAACTTCGGTCGATGGAGCTCCTCCACCGTGACATGTGCAACCTGTATCAACAATGGCTTTGCCACCGTTATCCCATGGTGGCCCGTTGGGGTTTCCAAGTGCTGGAGCAACCAACATCAAGGCGAACAAGAAGATGAGTGTGATGAATCGTGTGTTGCGCTGCATGTACTCACCTGTCTTTTGCACTTGGCCTCTCTCTTTGAATGTTGCTTCATCACCGTGGCCAGAATTACCAATCATAGTTCCTTGATGGCAGTATTCAGACCGGTCATCATCGCCTTGCCATCTCCGAACAACATCATGGTCTTGTCCATGTAGAAGAGGTCATTGTCGACGCCTGCGTAACCTACGGAAAGCGAGCGCTTGATGATGACAACGGTGCGTGCGGCATCTGCATCAATAATGGGCATACCAGCCAACGGTCCTTCACCACTTCGAGCAGCAGGATTGGTTGTATCATTGGCACCAATGATCACCGCAACGTCACAATCAGGGAATTCTGGATTAATTTCATCCATTTCAATGAGTTGCTCGTATGGGACATTTGCTTCTGCAAGGAGGACGTTCATGTGTCCAGGCATGCGGCCCGCAACGGGGTGAATTGCGTATTTGACTTCAGTACCAAATTTCTCAGCGATGAGGTCAGCAAATTCCTTCACCTGATGCTGGCATTGTGAAACAGCCATTCCGTAACCTGGTACGATGATGACTTTTTGAGCGCCATCAACCATCATAGCGACTTCATCAGCGTCAGAACCGACTTTCGTACGGGTCAACTGAGCCTTTTCTCCGCTTCCACCGAAGGACTTGAAGAGAACATCTGGCAATGTACGATTCATTGCTTTGCACATGATGAAGGTCAAAATCAATCCCGATGCGCCCACAAGGGAACCGGCCACGATGAGAACTGAGTTTCCGATGATAAATCCAGTAAAGGCTGCGGCGATTCCTGAAAGAGAATTGAGAAGTGATACAACAACGGGCATATCTGCTCCACCGATTGGAAGAACCAATACAATTCCGAGTACACAAGAAATTGCAATGATTGCCCAGAGATAGTCTGTATTTCGAGGCTCACCAATGCTTAGGTAAATAAGGGCAAATACAGACAAAATCAACACGACTTTGACAGGGTTGAGCCATGTTGGACCCCATGTTGGTGTTTTCATCCACTTTCCGAAGACAGATATTCCACCTTTGAGTTTGAACATTGCAAGAATTGAACCTGTGAGCGTCATCCATCCGACGAGAGCAGAAAGGCCAGCAGCCACCATAATTACCTGAATACTAAGACCGGTTGGTAGAGCCAAATCAGTGTTTTCAATATATTTCCAGGATTCAGATAATGCCACCAATGCAGATGCAGCTCCACCAAATCCGTTGAATAATGCAACGAGTTCTGGCATTCCGGTCATCTCGACTCGAACAGCCATGATGATTCCTATAACTGAACCAACGACAAGTCCTGCAATAATAAGGGTCCACTGAGCACCACCGTCTGACTGTATCTTGATGACTGTAGTTAGGACTGCAACGAGCATACCGAGTGCACCGTACTGATTTCCACGAGGTGCGGTCCTGGGATGACCGAGTTTCTTTAATCCAAAGATAAAGAGAGCAGCGGACAGCAGGTAACCAATAGGAATCCATTCTTCCATCTCAAGCCCTCCTTTTCTTTCCTGCAATCATATTGAGCATACGATTTGTGACGGCAAAACCACCTACGACGTTGATCATTGCAAGGACAATTGCAACAAATGCCAGAATTCCTGAGAGGAGTGTCTGGTTTCCGTCATAAGCTACGTTGGCCGCAAATAAAGCGCCAACAACGCTGATTCCCGAAATTGCATTTGCTCCACTCATCAACGGAGTATGGAGCGTAGCAGGTACCTTGGTAATCAATTCGAAACCGAGGAAGATGGCCAGCATAAAGAGTGTTAGATTAGCGATTAAGGAAGCTTCTGTAATCATTCGACCACCCCTGCGAGTCGTGTTTGTTTAGGATGCATTGTACCGTCTTTGCAGATGAGCACGCCTCCCATACCGTTCACGTAGAAATCGGAGCCTTCGGGGGCTCCGACCAAGATGTCATCATCATCAGAAATCACAACTGCATCTTCTTTCACCAATGAGGTGTAGAACGTTGTGAGGTTGTTGGAATAGAGCATGCTTGCGGTGTT
>QQSD01000010.1:0-27153 GCA_003602485.1 Candidatus Poseidoniales archaeon
GATGAATTGGACATCGTGCTTGAACGATTGGGCAAGCAAACCTATCCGCATTTTGAAATCGTTATTTCCGACTCAAAGTCGAAAGACCACACCAAGGCCGTTTGTGAGAAGTACGGTGCTACGTGGATTGAAGACCCTTCACGCAACCGAGCCGACGCCTGTAATTTCGCACTCAATCAGATGGACCACGACCTCGTCCTCTTCACCGACGACGATACCGTACCGCCGCTGGACTGGGTTGAGAAACTCATTCGCTGGTTTGACGACCCCGAAGTCGGTGCTGTCGGCGGACCAAATTTTGCACCAGACGACGACCCATTCGGTGCAAAATGTGCCGACGTCGCCTTTTGTACGAAATTTATGACCGCAGGAACACGCTATGGCGCCCAACCCAAGGGAGAACTCGTTCCAATCACGCACAACCCCGGAGTCAATTGCGCCCATCGCATGGCCAACCTTCGAGAAGTGGGATTCTTTGAGGAAGGTTGCATTGGTGCAGAAGACGTGGTGCTGGACGCCAAGATACAGCGTGCGGGACACAAACTTTTCATCGACCCGTCCAACGTTATGCCTCATCGACGCCGCCGCCCCTTCAAACCCTACATGAAACAAATGCGAAATTACGGTTACACCCGTATGGTTGCGAACAAGCGTTGGCCTGAAATCGCCACATGGTCGCACACGGCCATTGGTTTCTTCCCACCAATCGTTGTCATCGCTCTTGCCGCCATGCTCTACGGAGGACTCTCTGGTGGCGCTGAAGCCGACCTATGGTTCAGCCTCTCAGGGGAATGGGACCTCGCACGTGTCGCCTTCCACATCCCCTTAGGGCTCGTCAGCTTCTACATCGGTCTTTCATGGCTCGGGGCAGCGATTGGAACATCACCTCACCGCTCGTTGGGAACGGTATTCTTGGCCCCACTCTTCGTCTTCTTGGCTCAGTGGGCATACGGCCAAGGCGTCATCAAAGCGTGGCGTGAAGTGCGCCGTACGGGAGGCCGTGCTGGCGAAGGCGCGCAAATTGACGACCGTATTCGTACGGCGTGAAAATCGAGCTCAACGGTTCGGTACAGAGGCCAATCTCTATGACTGCAGACGCGTAAAAGCAGGACATGGCGGGTCGGTCAATGGCGCAACGGTTGATCGACCTTGACCAACCTGACCAGCGCAGCGAAGCCGAGGCAATTTGGCATTCTGTTAGGCCCGTGATGCTCTTGTTACGGGTTTTACTTGTGGTTGCTGTAATCCTTGTCGGTGAAATTTTTGACGACCTTCGAATACAAGGACTGAGTATTGGTGTGTGGGCCTTGATCGCAGGCATCCCGCTGTTTTTGCTCGTTTCAATGCTGATTGTATACCTCGACCAGAAGACAGGTGTGAACCGAGAGAAACCCGAGGCATCGCCTTGAAACAATGACGAACAATCAAATAAGGATTCGATTAAGTTTCGTTCATGAGGGCACAGGTTCTGTTCACGGCACTGCTGCTGCTCTTGATGAGCCAGAGTAGCGTGGTGGACGCCAAAGACGATGGAAAGTTCAACAGTGCCTCGTCCGGTTGTGGATGTCATTCCGGTGCATCAGGCAGTGTCTCCCCAGTCCTAAGCGGCCTTCCTACCGCCTATGATGCTTCAACGACCTACACCTTGAGCATCGGCATGTCGACGAGTCCTGCAAGCGGGGGCTTCAATTTGCAGGTGAGCAAGGGCGGCCTTTCAAATCCGAGTTCAGCCGCTCAAGTAAGCACAAACGGCGTTCAAGCCACGCACAACACCTGGACCAGCACCTCTTGGAGCGTTGATTGGACCTCACCAGTGAGTGGTTCAGGTTCAGTACAATTCAATCTCGCCGTCCTCGCAGGAAATGGGATGCGGAATACTGGAGGTGACGATTATGCCATCACAAGTGTTTCGCTGAGTGAAGCCGTCACGGCAAACCAAGCACCTTCGGTGTCTTCGCTGGCCTTTGAGCCGACCAACCCTACGACAGAAGACGCCATCCTTGTGACCTATACCTTCAACGACATCGATGGCGATGTTGAATCTGGAACGACGTTTGCCTGGCACCTTAACAACAGCCTCATGCCTTCCCATACCACCGCAACTCTCCCTTCATCAGCCACTTCAAAGCACCAATCTTGGACTGTAGAAGTGACGCCCTCAGACGGAATTGATTCTGGAAGCACCGTGATGTCTTCAACACTCACCATCGCTAATTCGCTGCCTCAAATCACCAACGTTCAACTCAGCGACACCGACCCTGACTCTAGCACTGAGTTGACCTTCCAATACCTGTCAGATGATGCCGACGACGATGCCATCGACCTTCAGGTCCAATGGAAGCTCAACGGCCAGGTTGTACCCGAACTGGACAATGCAACAACTCTCCCTGCAATTGCAACACGCAGCAACGATGTATGGTGTGTTGAACTGCGGGGACATGATGGGGAGGGCTTTGGTGCGTGGACACCATCTGCCAACGTCACCATCGCCAGCGGTAACACGCCTCCAGTTGTGAGCCAAGTCAGTCTTGTCATTCCTTCACCAACCGACACCACCTCTGATCTTCTGGTTCAATGGGACGAGGTTGACGGAGACGGTGATGCCATCGTTGAGCGAGAAATTGCATGGACGGTCAACGGCCAAATCATTGAGGCTGCTCACGGCATGAATCCTCTTCCGTCTGCGATGACAGCCAAAGGCGAGGTATGGAAGGCAAGCGTCCGGGCCTCAGACGGCATCACGTGGTCTTCGTGGGAGGAGAGCGATACGGTTACCATCGTCAACGCTGCTCCCATCATCACGAGTATCCAACTCAATTCAAGCAGCATGACGGTCATGCACGACCTTGTAGCGAATGTTGAACATGAAGATGCAGACGGAGATACGGTCAGTATCACCTCTCTTCGATGGTTCAATCAGGGCCAAGAAAACCTCGCCTTTACCAATGCAAGTCTTGAGGGGGCCGCACTCATGAAGGGCGATGTTTGGACCGTTGAGGTCACCGTAAGTGACGGAGAATCGGAAGTGAGCGGCACAAGTGCCTCAGCAACCATCCTCAACGCCGCACCTTCTGTCAGCCTGCAGTGGCCCGACCCAATTACTTCCCTGAATGAACTCGCACCCCAATTGTTGGCAAGCGATCCAGATGGCGATTCTATCGAAATTTGGACCAACTGGTACAAGAACGGTTTCCGGAATGCTGGGCTTGAAAATTCAACCGTTGTTCCCTCTGAGAAATTGGCACCAGGCCAAACCTGGACGATGAGCGTCCTTGTGTGGGACGGTGATACGTTTGGAGAACGTGTAGAAGACACACTTGTCATCGCTAATCTTCCGCCAACCGCTGCTTTTTCTGTCCTTTCAACAGAAGTTTGGTTCGGTGAGGAAGTAGTTCTGTCCGCAGCAGATTCAATCGACCTCGACGGAAATGACCTCACATACACGTGGTCGTGGGCAACTGGAAGTGCTTCGGGGAGCATGTTGACGCTGGTCCCGAAGGGTGTGGTGGATGTAACCCTCGTTGTGAGCGATGAGTTTGGAGCTACCAACAGCACCACACAGACGCTTCAGCCCACGGTTGGACCTTATGTTCAAAACCTGCTCATCATCCACGACGGGCAAGGAAGCGTTGAACTTTCATGGTCGTGGAACGGTAATGAGGCGGCCTTCAACATCCTGCGAGGCAGCCAACTTATTGCAACCGTCAACGACACCTCCTATTCAGACAACCCTCCTATGAGCGGTCTGAATGAATATACGATTCAGCCTGTTGACCAAGACCGAATCTATCTGAACGCCGTGGAGAGCATCAGCCTCACCATTGAATCTCCCTCCATCGAGGCACCAGAGGCATCCGCTGCGGGAGGATATGGCCTTGGCATCTTACTTCTGCTCGGATCCATCGTCCTGCTTCAGCGTAATCTCAGCCGAGGAGGTGAACGTTGATGCATCGGAACTTTTGGGTGATTCTCGCAACACTGCTGTTATTTGCGCCCAGTCTTGGCTCAGCGAACCCAAGTGGCGTTGGAGAAGGCGCTTTTGACGCTCAATGTGGTGGCGCATGTCACGGTGACGCCGACATGAATCGCTCGTCTCCCTCAATCGTCACGCTCCAAAGCGAAGAGGTAGCATATGAAGGGCTGCTGACCAGCGTCACCGTCAGCATTGAAAACATCCAAACTACGCAGCAAGGCCTGTTGGGCGTATTCCTCCTCAGCAGCCTTTCAGGCGCAGGAGACTTGCCGTCCGATGACGGATGGACGATCATCTCAAACAGCGAGGGTGGGACTGAAAATTATGTTGAAATCACCGTGCTTCCGTCCCAAAACCAACGCAACGTCACCTGGACGTTACGCGCCCCTGATATTGGCCAATACGAATTGCACGGTGCGATTCATCATGGAACTCAAGACGGTAGCGAGGCTCCGTTCTTTGGACAAAGCAGCACCCCCATTGTCGTTGACGTAGTGGTCGTGCCTGAAGACCTGCCTCGTTTGACATCTGACTACGCACCCACCACCCAACGCCTGCTCGGAGAAACCACGACCATGCAGTTGGATACCACCTTTGTTGAATCCGTTGAAGTTGAATGGAGGGTGGCCGGAGGCGAAGTGCAGACCACAGAAGTCATTGCGTTGTCCGATGGAAGATGGTCCTTTGACCTGCCAGCCTCACTTCAGCCCTCCGTGGTCGAGTGGCGCGCCCACTTGGAAGGTGAAGGACCTTCACAGACAACGCCCTGGTTCCAATTGCGTAGCGAAGCGGCCCCTTGGACAGTGGATGAGACGGCAGCATACGTCCAATCATTTGCCCTCATCGTCGTCTTCATGGCTGGATTCATGACCCTTCAAAAGCGTCAACCCAATGAAATTCAAAAGACTGCATTCAGCGATGAAGCCTTCGAAGGAGGTGATATCTGATGGTTACTTCAAACACGCTTCACGTCGTCAGCACTGAACTCACCGTCGGGTCCTTTGCTATGGCAGGGGCAGCCTTCCTCTTTGCAGGACTCGCCAGCCACCATCGTTTCGGGATGCAGCGTCATCTCAACCTGTTTGACCATGTAGCACATTTTGCCCTTGCATTTGGCTTGTTAGCGATGCCAATGGCGATTGCTACGGGTATTGCTTCGAGCCCCGGAGATGGTATTGACCATCCCTTGCTCATCAACAAAATGTTTCTTTCATGCGCATCCCTAGGACTTGCCTTGGGTGTGCTGAACGTACGATGGCGTCAGGGCTCAAAGGTCTGGGCGGAAGAATGGGGTAGGCGCTGGCAAATGCTTGGCGGTATGGCAGCATCGGGACTGATTCTAACAACCGCTTCCCTCGGAGGGACCTTTTCACGCGGTGAATCACTCCTGGACATACTTCACCTGCCCTACGATTTCGTTCCTTTGATGCCCTTGTGGCTCTCAGGGCTTGTTCTTCTTGTGGGCTTAGCCAACATGGTCACAGGTCGTCAAGCGGCCTCTTGAGTCTCAAAGACCGGCCATGTCGCCCGTTTGAATTGTCCATTGGCTGGCGTATACGCCCCCTGAGGCAACCAAGTCATCGTGCATACCACGTTCAACGATTGCTCCATCGACCATGGAAAGGATTTCATTGGCGTTGCGAATGGTACTCAATCGGTGAGCGACGGCTATTGTTGCACGGTCCTTTCCTGAAGAAAGCAGGTTTTCTTGGATGCGTCGTTCTGTTTCGGCATCCAGGGCACTACTGGCCTCGTCGAGGATCAACAAACTCGGGGCTCGCAAAATGGCTCTTGCCAGTGAGATACGGGCTCGTTGCCCACCGCTTAACATGGCACCACGGTCACCAACCATCGTATCCAGGCCGTCTTCCAACTCTTGGACGAAATCCCACGCACCTGCCATAGCAAGAGCATCCTTCAGCATCTCCTCAGTGGATTCTTGGTTGTAGATCACGTTGTCCCGCACGCTTCCATAGAAGAGGAAGGGGTCTTGACTGACAAAGCCGATGGCTTCTCGGAGGGAATGCAGCGTGAAATCCGTGATGGGCTCACCGTTGATGAGAACTTCACCGCTGTCAGGAGTGTAATAGCGCATCAGCAATTTGAGGATGGTTGTTTTTCCTGCCCCAGTGTGCCCCATGACGCCCAGGAAATCGCCTGCTTCTACCTTGAATGTGATGCCGTTGAGCACCTTGATGGAGGTATTTGGATAGGTGAAATATACGTTGTTGAATTCAACGGATTGAATGCCTCCTTCGAGCTCCTTAGAACCCTCTTTGTCGACAATAGTAGGTTCGAGGTCAACGACAGCAAAGACCCGTCGTGCCGCAGCCTCACCACGCTGAAGTTGATTGACCAGAATACCGAAGATGAACATCGGCATGGTCATCCGCGTGCTGATGAGAAGGAAGGTCACGAGTTGCCCTGTCGTGATTTCGTCCTGGCTTGCCAGATATCCGCCAGCCGTTACCAAAAGTCCGAAAGCAACACCCGCTATGGCGTAAATCATTGGAATGAAGCGATTTCTGTCTTTACTGGCACCCATGGTTTGGTCACGATATTCGCCCGATTGAGCAGCGACGCGCTCTGCTTCCCAATTCTGAGCATTGTAAGCCTGCACGACTGCGATTCCTGAAATCAAGTTTTCGAGGACGGCGTGAATATCGCCCGTTGATTCTCGTTGTTTGCGATATTTTCGCTGCACTCGGGTAGAGAACCAATACACTGCAGGAACAATGAACAGGAGCGGTCCAAAGAGGACTGCGGAAAGTTTCAATGACATAAGAGAGAGAATGATGAAAGCAGTTGCAAAGGTGATGACGATTCGAATGATCGAAGTAGAAGAATCTGAAACAACGTCCTCCAGTTGATTGACATCGCTTGACAGTACAGACATGATTTGACCTGTCTGTCTGAGGTCGTAATAGGAGGCCTCCATAGCAATGAGAGAGCGAGTAGCATCCATTCGCAAATCATGTTGAATGTTGTAACCCAGGGTTTGCCAAGCATATTCTGAGATGCCTTGGAAGATCGCCAAACAAAGGAAACCGAGGAAAATAAGGATACCGTAACCGTAGGCAGGGTCACTGTGAATTGTGGTCACCAAATCCTGAACGATTTGAGGGCCTGAGAGAACATCTGTCGTGAAGTAATCAACCGCCAAACCGATGGCAACGAAAGGCATGAGGTCAAAAAACCGAGCGGCTGCATTGGCGAATATACCTGTTGCAACCCGCTTTGGGTATTTCTTGGCGTAGGGAACGACACGCCAGATTTGTCGACCGAGCACCTGAGCACCTTCGTTGAGGTCCTCCGGACTCATTGCATCTTTGCCGTTTTTTGATGCATGTGCCCTCGTCATGAAATCATGCCCATGCTTGGCATTCTTGAACCCTCGCCAAGAATTTAACCGGACCGAATCGGTGACCTTTCATGCAATCTTTCATGAGGTAAGCCAGCATAGAAGAGGACATGCTGACCAGTCGCCGCCCCAGTTCCGTCCTCCTCACAGGCCTGATGCTGCTCCAACTCATGGCTCCCATCGCCATGGCGAGTGGGATGCATTCAACCGAAATTGACATCGAAACCGATGCCGATTTGGACGTTCTTTCAATGCTGAATATTGAACCATCAGCCGACAGTGAGCATGGTTGGTCATCAAGCGAGGATGCCGCTGACTCAACATACCTGCTCTACCGTGATGTTTCGTTGATCTCTCCTACGGACTGGACCCAGCGTACTGGCGAAGATACTGTCAGCGGCTTCCACATCCTCAGCCACGCATATCCTGTTCCCTCACAATGGTTCCATGACCTCGCTGATGAAGGCATCAAGTGCTATTCATTCCTTCCACCTACTGGATTTCACTGTGATGTTAACGGTAAAACACCTGCTCAACTCGCTTCCTTGGACGTTCAAGGTATGGCCGTCATGGATTCCACCGACAAAATCCGTACGGACCTTGCCCGTGGCTTAGTCGGACTCGAAATGGACGTTTCGAACCCCTTCGTCAACGAAGAAGGAGCCATTGTCAACGTAGTTCTGGCCGGGGATCAACTCCCCGAAGGAATCAACGACCGAAGCAACGTCGTCTTGGATTCCCATTCAGGTCGTTTTGCAACCATGGCGATTGACGCCGAAGGTTTGACGTGGCTCGCAAGTCAAGAGGAGATTGAATGGATTGAGGCAAAACCCTTCTTCGAAATTTTGAACAGTAAAGGTATCGAGGTCATGCACGTCGATGACCTTTGGGATAACACCAATATGGCCAGCATTGACAGTGGCTGGAACGGATTGGACGGCACTGGCATCATCGTCACGGTGGCCGATACCGGTCTTGACAACGGAGTCAACAACACAAACATGCATCCAGATTTCCGCGACCACATCACGGGCATTCTCTCCTTCCCACCTCCTGCTTCAACCTGTACCTACTACGGAATGAGTCCGTGTGGTGACGATGCAGAGGACAAACACGGTCACGGCACCCACGTTGCTGGCTCGGTACTCGGTGATGGAACTCACAGCAATGGCGACATCATCGGGGCAGCTCCTGAAGCCCACCTTCTCTTCCATTCCATTGCGACGACTCGGAGTGGAGCCGAGGAATTACTCGGAATACCCAACGACCTCGATGATTTGTTCAAACTTGCTTGGGCCAACGGTAGTCGAGTCCATACCAATTCCTGGGGCTCAGGGGTCGCTGGACAATACACAACCTCATCGATGCAAGCAGACAGCAGTGCACGAACACACGACGAGTTGGTGATTCTCTTTGCTGCCGCCAATGAGGGAGTTGACACAACTCCACGAGACGGTGAGATCGATTTGGATTCCATGGGCTCACCAGCAACCGCAAAAAATGTCCTCACCGTTGGGGCTACTGAAAACGCTCGAGCAAACATGACATGGACGTGGGGCAGCACGAAGTATGACTCTCCGATTTCAACCGACAAGTTGGCCGATAACCCAGAGGGTATGGCGGCATTTTCGTCCCGTGGCCCTACCGATGACGACCGACTCAAGCCTGACTTTTCGGCACCGGGCACCATGATTCTGTCGGCAAAATCTCGTAGTACCTCGGACACAGGATGGTTGGCTCACAATGCGAGTTACACCTACATGGGCGGTACCAGCATGGCAACCCCACTCACTGCAGGCGCCACGGCTCTTCTACTGGAACACCTGACCGAAAACCTTGGGGAAAGCAATCCAACTTCTGCTCTTGTGAAAGCCATCTTCACCGCCAGCGCTCACGACATGACCGGACAGTACAGTTCGTCCACAAACGGTGCTGGTGAAACTGCACCAAATGACCACGAAGGATGGGGGCGAGTGAACATGTCACAAGCCATCAACACCTCGTGGATACAAGGACACTCCGTATCGACCAATGACGACCGAGGTTGGTCTTTCAACGTGCCAGCCAGTGCTGAGGACATCAGTTTCGCACTGTCTTGGACCGACCCTGCGTCAACGCCTGCAGCCTCAGTAAACTTGGTCAACGATGTTGACCTAGCGCTCAAGAGTCCTGGAGGAACGTGGACCAACTTAAGCAACAACCTCGACAACCTTCTGGGAATGACGGTTACCGCACCCGCTCAAGGTACTTGGGAAGTTCACGTTGTTGGAAGCAGTATTCCTACTGGACCCCAATTTTTCGCCCTCGCCTTGACCGGTGATTACAGCCTAACCAACCTCACTCAAGACGCTGATTTGGACGGATACATCGATGATGAGGACGATTGCAACACGACTGCGGGAACCTCCAACCAGGACCGAGACGGATGTCCTGACACCGATGGCGACGGATATTCCAATCCCGACAGCGGATGGACCGTTAACGACGGCGCAGATGCCTTCCCGTCAGACATCACTCAATGGGCTGACACCGATTACGATGGATACGGGGACAATGCTGCTGGTAACGAAGCGGATGCGTGCCCCTCTGCTGCCGGCAATTCTACAGGTGACCGATACGGCTGTACGGACACCGACGGAGATTCCTTCTCGGATGCTGACAGTGGATGGACCACCTCAAACGGTGCAGATGCATGTGTCAGTATTGCTGGACCCTCAGACCAAGACCGGAACGGATGCGCAGATACTGACGGAGACGGATACTCTGACTCCGACGGCTCGTGGAGCGTTGCACAGGGTGCTGATGCTTATCCAAGCGACGCGACTCAATGGGCCGATAGCGATGGCGATGGTTACGGCGACAATTCACCACCTGCTACAACCGGAGACGCTTGTCCTTCGACCAACGGGCTGTCCAATCAGGACCGTTACGGTTGCACCGATACTGACGGTGATGGTTACTCCGACCCGGACTCGGGATGGACTGCCGCTGCAAATAATGCGGACGCCTTTGTCTCTGATGCCACACAATGGGCTGATGGAGACGGAGACGGATACGGGGACAATGCGACTGGTAACAACCCCGACGCATGCCCCTCAACTGCGGGCACATCCACCCAACTCGGCCGGCTTGGCTGTGCTGACAGCGACAGCGATGGTTACGCCGATATCGATGATGCATTCCCGAGCGAATCAACGCAATGGAGCGATACCGATGGCGACGGATACGGAGATGAAGCCAGTGGTTTCCAAGGCGACGCATGTCCTTCAGCATCTGGTACATCGACCCGTGACCGTTTCGGTTGCCTCGATACCGACAGTGATGGTTCCTCGGATAACGACAGTTCGTGGACGGTCAGTAACGGAGCTGACGCCTATCCAAGCGATGCAACACAATGGGTCGACAGTGATGGCGACGGATATGGAGACAACCCCACTGGAACCAATGGTGACCAGTGCCCGACCTTAGCAGGAACTTCCAGTCAAGATCGCGTTGGATGCCCAGATACAGATGGCGACGGATACTCAGATGCTGATTCACTCTGGACCATTGATGATGGCGCTGATGCTTACCCCAACGACCCAACTCGCTGGGGCGATAGTGACGGGGACGGCTATGACGATGGATTGGACGATGACTGTCCTGCCTACTATGGCACTTCGATGCACGACAGAAAAGGCTGTCCTGACCAAGACGGAGATGGCTACTCAGACCCTGACGCCTCGTGGACAACCAATGATGGGGCTGACGCCTTCATGACCGATACGACCCAGTGGAACGATACTGACGGAGACGGATACGGAGACAATGCAGCTGGAAATTTGCCAGATGCATGCCCGTCTGAATACGGCGAATCATGGCAAAATAACACCTATGGATGCTTGGATAGCGACACTGACGGCTGGGCGAACCAAGAGGACTCTCACCCCGATGAATTCACACAATGGGCAGATGCTGACGGTGATGGCTACGGTGACAACCCGGGAGGCGTAGAGCCGGATTCATGTACCAGTTTGGCTGGAAACTCAACCGAAGGTTATCGCCTTGGTTGTCCCGACACGGATGGTGATGGATGGGATGACGTCATTGACGCATTGCCCAACCTTGCGACTCAATGGCTGGACCAAGACGGTGACGGCTACGGCGACAATGCGAGTGGTATACAACCTGATGCATGCCCCGGAGAAGCAGGAACATCAACCATTGACCGCTTCGGCTGTAGTGACAGTGACGGAGACGGAGTGTCGAACGGAACAGATGCCTTCCCAGATGACCCAACGCGAACGACCGACACCGACGGAGACGGTTACGATGACGTTGAGGATGCCTGTCCACTCATCAGCGGAAATTCAACCTCTGACCGGCTCGGATGCGTGGACAGCGATGGTGATGGCGTCTCAGACCCAACCCTACCAATTGGCAACTTAAGCGGCTGGAATACCAGCGATGGTGCGGACGCATTCCCAGACGAACCGACTCAGTCCGTTGACGGTGACGGTGACGGTTTTGGTGACAACATCAACGGTCACGAAGCGGACGTATGTCCGAGTGATTCGGGCCTCTCAACAGTCGACCGCTTTGGATGCGTTGACGCTGACGGAGACGGAACCTCGGACCTCAACGACGCATTCCCCGCCGAACCCACGCAATGGACTGACGCTGACGCTGACGGCTACGGCGACAACCCTGACGGCTTAACTCCTGATGGCTGCAACGCTACGGCAGGCACATCAAGCGTCGACGTATACGGTTGCGTAGACGAGGATGAAGATGGGGTCAGTGACTCAAACGACCTTTGGCTCGGAGACAGTTCACAATGGTACGACACCGATGGTGACGGCTACGGGGATGAAGCGAGTGGGACCGACGGCGATTCATGTCCGGAAATTGCTGGAACCTCGACAAAAGGAAACGAGCAGGGATGTTTGGATACTGACAACGACGGATGGTCAGACACAACCGATGCCTTCCCAGACGAACGAAGCCAATACGTTGACAGCGACGGTGACGGCTGGGGTGACAACCAAACGCTTGGGGCTCACAAACCCGACCACTGGCCGAACGACCCATCTCGTAACTCAGCTGAAGCAAGCCTTTCATGCACCCCGTTGAGCATTGATTTAGACCTCGCAGCAAGTGGTTGGTTTACCTTCACCTGTACGCTGACCACACCAATGGCATCGGCCTTTGCAGCCAACATTGACTGGTTGACAACTTCCAGCGTCACAGGAGATTCTACTGGTCACTTCCTCACCTTCACCTCTGCAACCGGGAATTCTCAAACAGTGACCTTTTCGGGAAGTGCCCGCGAAGTTGGGACTCATCAAATTGTGCTCACCGCCTATGAACCAGGCGCAGAAGTCCCAATGGATACTGTGACCGTGGTATTGTGGACCGAAGATTCCAATGCCCCAGTAATCGTTGTCGACAGTCAGCAGACATCTGCCCTTACCGAACTGGCTGAGAATCCGATGGTACAAGCGGCCCTTGGTGCGCTCGTTCTCTTTGTTTTGATGGGAGCACTCATGCTTCGTGGACACAGTCGTAACGTGCGAAGCGACGCAAAGCGCGTAGCCAGAGCTGAAGAATTGAGACAAAGCCGAGGCATCACGACTCGAAGCCCTACATCTCCAATGATCGGCCAGAGGAATGCGCCGCCGCCCGTTCGCAAGCGAAATGTGAACTCGTCGCTCTTTGACGACCTTCGCCGGAAAAAGTGAACCAGAAGTTCATCCACCGATTGACTCAAAGAGGAGAGGTTGCTGGGTCGGCACACTACACTGCGGATATGGTGAAGTGGTTATCATCTGAGGTTTCCAACCTTATGTCGTGGGTTCGACTCCCGCTATCCGCACCTCCCAACACTGAATTGCGTTAGTATTCCCGCTGTCCGAGAAGCAACCCGCGGAAGTATGAAAGGCTCGCCGTGTGGACATTTTTCTCAAGAAGCCATCCTGGGGTGCCCTATCGTGAATTTCTTTCTCCTCTGTTTACTGACACTCTGGCTTTATCTGCCAGGTTTTCTCGCCAATACCTTCGCCATGATGTGGGGGAAGTGGTTCCCAAAGACCGGTTACGGCCCGTGGCCAATCGACGGTGGACGCGTCATGAAGGACGGCAACCGAATGCTCGGTGATGGGAAAACTTGGAACGGCCTCATCGGAGGCTCCCTCACATCCGGTCTTCTGTGCGTCATCATGGCCGTTACGCTTACGGAGGGTACGCTCGAAACGGTCTTTTCAACCGGTTCAACCGTGTTTGCCCACCCGCTCATCGGTTCAGACCAAGCCTGGTTTGATGTTGGTGGAACGGTGGGGACAGCCTTTGTTCTAGGGACATTCCTCGGTTTGGCATGTTTGGTTGGGGACAGCACTGGTTCCTTTTTCAAGCGCCGTCGGGGGCTCAAGCGAGAGGGGGACATCTCCTCAAAAGCACCGCTACTTGACACATTGCCATTTGCCATCATGGTGTTTTTGTGGGGTCAACTCTTCCTTGGTACATCGGTGTTGGCTGCGGAGGAACTTCGCTTGCCCATGATTGGCCTCATTCTCTTTACGCCAATACTTCATCGCACCTTCAACATCATCGGCTACAAAATCGGTTGGAAAGACGTACCCTATTGAGCCAGACTCCATCCTTTGGAACGAGGCTAAGACCTATGAAGAGCGAGCAGGAGGATGAAACATGGCAGGTCACGGTCAAGAGACGCGGAAAGCACTTCTCATCATGCTCTTGATGCTACTCACCCCACTCGCAGGCTGCTTCGGAGAAGATGGCAATGTGGGCGGAGTCAATGCCGACAACGTCCTGACCATCGACGGCCTTCCTGCAAGTGACGCTGTTGTCCGGGCTGGTGAATTCCATGAACTCCTCCTCATGGGAGATGGTTTGCGAATTTCAGCTCCTGCACACGATGTTTTGTTCTTTGTCAACGGCTCTCTTGACATCGATAGTTCCGTGCCCGTTGATGGTGACCGTATCCTTCTGAAGTTGTTGACCACGCCATACACCGAGGCTGTGGAATTGACCATCTACGACGCTGAGGGCCGTAAAACCGTCTTCAATCCAACCATCGGAAACGGAACACCCGTCATGAGCGGTTCCGAGTGGTTCGAAAAAATGGATTACATCACCTGTGACACACCCTCGGCTGATTGTGGCTCGTACAACTTCCGCTGGATGGGCAGTCCAAACGCTCAGTTTGAGAGGGCAGCATCCTACTTCCAAGGACATTTCGAGGGACTGGGATACGATACGCACCTCATGCGTGTTATTGACACCCTCAACCCTACTCAGCCTGAATCTCTGAATGTTGTTGCTTGGAAACAAGGACGCTCCGATGACTGCGTGCAAGGCATGGGTGCCCACATGGACATCGCTCCACCTGCTGGGCCACCCGGTGGCGGAACTTGGGAAGGAGCCTACGACAACACTGCAGGCACTGTTTCAATCATGCTTCTCGCTCAGGCACTCGTCGACCTTGAGGTTGAATGCGATACCTTCCTTGCATTATGGTCATCTGAAGAAGAAGGATTGCGTGGCTCCAACGCCTTCGCTAACAACGACTGCGATGCATGTCTTCCGCAAGATAAAGAACTCCGATTTTACATCAACATGGACATGATGGGGATTTCGTGGCCAGCGGTAAAGGAGAACGGCGATCCGTTCCCCTATCACGCATGGTCGGGACCAGACATTGACCCTGAGGTGCAAGATGTTGCCATCACCAGCATCCTCGACCACGTTCATCGCAACATTTTGAAAGCCCCAATGGACCTTCGTATCGAGGGAAGTTACGGCGCAGGGTGCGACCAACACTGGGACGACCACTACAACCTCGTCATGGATGTTCACGAGGATACCTTTGGCCGTTCAGACCACGTCACGTTCCGGGACTTAGGTGCACAGACCATCTTCCACCTCGGTGCATATGATGACGATTATTCAGCATACCATTCTCCAACAGATACCCTTGAGAACATGATCTCGGTTGTTGGAGGGCAAGAGAACCTCGAATCGAGCATTGAATTCGTGATGTGGGCAGCGATGCTCGAATTCTTATTCGCCGACCAGACGCCCGAAGTCCGTAACGTTGGGGCCTGAAGCCAAAACGAATCTTCTTGAAGTCAAAGCCTCACATAAGAGCGATGGAGGTTGTATCGGTGGAAGAGGAAACCGCCCTTGCCTCCCAGGCAGGCTTGAGACCTGCTATCCTCGTTTTTGTTCTTGGCTTGTTGGCCTCCTACAGCGAGATGATTCTCCGTCTTATGCAAGGCAAAGGCGTCGTAGATTCCGTTTGGCCTCACGCAGTCCGCTCCCTAGAATGGACCATGGCTCTACGATCCTCAATGGAAGGTGTGCTCTTCTTCGTTGCCATCGTTGTTTCTTCATCGTACTTCATCAGGAAACGGTTGACTGAAAGCGCCGCACCAAGATTACGCCTCGCCGTGTTGTTCCTCCTTGGTTTGACACTCGGTTTGACCAGCATCCATTTTCTCATGGATGTATTCTATTTGCGTGGGGCGTTCTTACTCCTTCCAACCATCTTCGGAGTGATACTCGTCTCGCTTCTTATGGCTCTGGGAGGGATGCCCACAATCAGGGAAATAGGTCAACAAAAAATTTCACCCCCTCGCATTCTTCATCTCTGTGGCGTGTTTTTTGCAGCATGGCTCATCGTCCCCGGCATACCCGCTCTGATGGGCTTTGCACCCTCACCTCCCGATGCACCGGTTATCGGCTATGGTGCATCACCCGGGCCTTTTGATACCGTGCAGTTCAGCGAAGCATATGAGATGCCTGAAGACGTCAAAGCAGTTCAGGGTGAGTTAGAAGATGACATTACCTTCAGTGTTTACCTTACCCTTCCGATCATTTCCGAAGACAAGGATGTTGAATCCATTCCCCTCGCAATTCTTCTCCACGGGTTCGGTTACCCCGATGCTGACGCCTACCAAGATTGGATGAGCCATCTTGCTGCAAAAGGTATGGCTGTTGCTCTTCTTCAATATCCATCCGATCTTCGACCCGAGGGATACGAATCCTTCGAAGCCTCCGATTCTGGCGGAACAAGTGATTTCTTACAACACACGTATCGGGACACTGCCATTCGAGCTGCTCTAGAACACCTCAACCTCATGGCGATTCAAGAGCCGAGGCATGCTGATGTCGAGGCTCACCTCGGTGCCATGTACATCAATCCCAGCGATTTGTGGGTGGGCGGTCACAGTCTCGGAGCAGGATATTCCTTCATCACCCTGGATGATGTCCTTGAGCGAGGATGGGCCAACAATTCCTTGGTAGTTGCACTCGAAGCACCAGCAAGCCGTCCAGCACAATCGAGTATTCAGCCAAATCTGGTCAACCTCCCTGAGCAAACCTTGGTTCAAATCGGAGTCTCCCGAGATGACATGTCTGTGGGGGTCTGTCCGGGTGCATTCTTCCAACAAATGTTTTCCCAATTACCGAGTGAACGAAATCAATTGATTGAAGTTCAATCTGATAAATATGGTTTCCCGAGACTGATAGCAAGCCATTACCTGCAAGCTGACCCCGCTCATGATACCCTTTCAGACTGGAGTTTCTACAGGCGCATCGATGCACAAGCGGACTTTATCGTGGCACAGAGTCGGGATGACACCTTCACTGCGGATTGGGCCTATCAATACATGACGGACGAAACCATGCTCACCCAAATGGGCAAATGGTCGGACGGAACACCCGTCCTTCCAATGAAACTCTACCACGATGCACTGAACACAAGTTCGGACTTTGACAGTTGTAGTTGAGAACAATCCTTCAAAAACTCCACGACGCATTTTGGACCATGAGCGAGCCCGTAGCATCGAGTGATGTCAAGTCGCTTTGGAAGCTGGTAAGTGGCTCTGCGTTCCTCGCATCAATGTGCTGCTTTCCAAGCATAGTGCTGGTCATGTTTGGTCTGGCTAGCGTGTCCTCAGCCACTGCATTAGCAAATAACCTGTATTGGGGAGAAAACGGATTTTGGTGGTTCCGCCCTGCCCTCACCTTGCTCTCAATTGGCTTTGTTATCGCTGGCCTTGTCCTGTATTTCAGGAGAGATGGGATCTGTTCTCTCGATGAGGTTCGTCGTCAGCGCCAACGGGTCATCAACACCTCACTCATAGTTGCCATTAGTAGCGTGCTTGCTTACATTGTGTTGAATTTCGTCATCTTGACCGAAATTGGCATTGCCTTGGATCTACCTTGGGAATCAAGTCGTCTCTGGAAGTAATCAGAGACTGTTGCGATTTGTTTTGCAGCCAACACCCCATTCTGGGTTCGCTTCCATCGCTGCCTTCGTATCCTGCAAAAGGGTGTCTTCTTCGGTCAATGGACGACCCTCTTGCGGGGTCGTAGCTAAGGCGATTCTATATCCGTTATATTCGTAATAATCCAATTGAATTTTTGAATTTCCAATTGAAATTATTTGTTTACCACTTTCAATTGAAAGTTTAATTTCTCGGGGGTTGAGGTGCATGCCCAGACCCATCGCTTTTTGCACTGCTTCTTTCTTAACCCACATTCGCATAGCATGCTGGGGATGAGCCCTCAATTCCTCAAGTTCAGCCCCTTTCGCCATGAGGTCAAAGGCATTCATCGCTAATTCTCGTTCAAGCAACTCACCATCGATGCCGATACCTATCTCAGGAGGTGCAAGGGCGACAAAAGCGTGACCTCCTGAATGCCCAATGGAAATAGAAGGCAGAGGAGTACGCTGCCAAACACCTTGGATGTAAGCCAAACGTGGCGCACGGAATTCATCACGTTGTACTTCAACGTATGAGAGATCTCCACAACCCCATTCACTCAAGGCTATGCCCAGCAAATACCGACCGCTTAGATGCTCTTTTCTGCGTTTTTCCGTGACAAAGGTAGCCACTTCATCGGGATGTGCCAGAGAGACCTTCTCCAATGGAACATCCATCAATGGCATCATGAACGCCCGATGTTCAACGCCTGAAAGAGGGAGTTCGACAACACTCGAATCCATGACCTCACCGAATCATCGATCAAGCGAGAAGCGCTGACCCTCATCTACCTGCGCCATGGCCTTGAGTTCTAATCCCTTCAAAGCGAGCACAGGTGCATCATCGTCACCGACGATGAGAACGTCGTGAACCGTGACACCGTCGTCCTTTGCTGATGTTTGCACACTCCTCAAGCGAAGGGATTCATGTTGCTCCGGGACACGCAACATCGTTGACCACGTGATACCAACAGGGAGGCTGCTGAACCCGAGCGTCTCCATAGCGACGAGACCGGCATTTTGGAAGCCTGCCTCAATCAGCATTGGTAATGATTCGAGGAGGACTTCCTCTCCTTCGGACTCACGAGCGAACTGGTCGGTCTGTGGGAGTTGATGGCGCATCAATGCCACGCCGTCAATGCCCATGAGTTCCTCGTCTCCAACGCCTCGAAGGACACCCCCGTGTGATTGGAAGCGTGGGCCGTGGAAATATCGGCTGTAGATGAAATCTGGTTCGTGAACAAGGACACCCTGTGCTGGTGTGCCAATACTTGGCAAATCATCCACTTCTCGCTGGAGGAAGGGGCACAAGTCGTCGCATTTCTCAACCAGACGCACCAAGGCAACATGATGCTCTCGCTCGCCAAAGACTTCACCCTTTGAATTACTCAAATCCGAAACCAACTGGCAGCGAATCCAAGTCATATCGCCTTCTTGTCGCTCAACTTCAGCCTTGATGCGGACGGTCATAGGTCCTTTCAACAATTTAACTGGCAAACCAAATCGAACCTCTTCGAATCCAGCGAGACAGGTTGATGGCCGTAGCAATAAGGCGTTTTGTGCGAACATCTCAAGAGCCATTACACCGGGATGGTAGGGTACATTCTCGATGGCATGGTCGATCAGGAAGGGATGTTCTTGGGTTGAGAGCGTCGTTTGTGTGGTGAGGCTTTGGTCTTCTTCAACCGATACTACACGGTCGATGAAGGGGAAACGTGCAGGGTCTGCAATCGTAGCAGCCATTCCTGGCGGAAGTTTCAGAGGTGCGTCCCTAAAGGAATTGAAACGGTCCATGAGCCCTAATGAACCGCAACCAATCACGCGGCGTTTGCCACCACGAAGTGCCTCATCGACGAAGATATTGACTCCATCACCAACCGCAAGTGTATCAATACCAGCGGCAGCAAAGACGGCTTCAATAGAACCACGTGTGGCCATGCCGACATCTCGCCAGCCCGTCCATCCAATGGCAACGCCTCTTCCTTGGCCCGCTGCCGTGATGCGTGCCATTTCTGCATCGAGGACTGAGTTTGCTGCTGCATAATCGGTTTGCCCACCGTTTCCGAAACGACCAGCAACACTGGTGAAACAGCAGGCAAATTGAGGATATTCCAGGCCCGAGGCCCTTACTGCTCCAAGCAATGCTCTCCAACCGTCAACCTTGACACGAACAACCCTGTCAAAGGTCGTGTAAGCTTTGTCACCTACGAGTTTTGAATCCTCTAAACCCGCTCCGTGGACGACCCCAGTGATCATTCGACCAAGCCCACTACCCAAGGCGGCGAGGCCTTCATTGTCCATCACGTCAATGGAATGGTAGGAGGCTTTGTTCCCCGTCAGTTCAAGAGCGTGTAGTGTAAGGTAAACGTCCCGACTACGAGTGAATGTTTGCCAGGAAGCATTCCATTCAACCATGGTGACCTTACCCGTTTCACTTGCCGCTAGCATTCGTTCCCGCAGGGCGTTCTTTTCGTCTTCAAGTTGAGATGCATCCCAATCGATCCAGTCTTTCGTGGATTCAATGAGTTGTGAGCGCCCGAGTAATTCGAAATGGGCCCCTGCGTTACGACTTGCCGTGGCAACACCGATGATGGAAGCAGCCGTTACCCCAGAGCCACCGCCTGAAACGAGCCAGGTGTCAGCGGAAGTGAGCGGTGTAAGTTCATCGACGACATCTTCAGCGAAGGCAACCAAGGTCCAGCGACGTCCATCTCTGTCCAGCCCGATTTCAACCTCGCCATCAAGTTCGAAAAGGTCGCTTTCGATACGAGCGGCAGCAACCTCTTCATCAAACACGAGGTCTGGATGGAGGTCAAGTGCTCTGCATCGTAAATCAGGTCGTTCAAAGGCGTAAGATTTCGTTACGCCAGACGCTGCGCATTGTACGGAGTTGAAGCGGTCACCGAGATTCCCATGTCGTCCATCCATTGCAGTAATAGATGCAATGAAGGCCTGTCGTCCCTCTTCCAACTGGCCGTTTAATTCCTTGAGAAGACCGAACCATCCGTGGCCCGAGAGTGCTATTTGGGAAGACGGGTAGGTATCTTCATCCCACTGCTCAGAGGCCAATTTCATGGAGGCCATGTGAACCAATCCCGCCAGCGGAGTATCCGCTAATTGCTGGGCGACCCACGCAATGTGTTCAGGCTGCTCGGGGTCGGCCCTGTAGACCGTTCGCCCTCCTTCATCGAGTACAGAAGGGTCACGTATTCGGCTTTCAAATCCAACACGAATCGCCTTCAAACCGCGTGTTTCCATTCGGCGACAGAAGGCTTCTGCGATACCCCACCCGTCATCGGTTACGAGTACCGTTCCGCTAACATCCAACAACGAAGGCATTCCAGGGCAATCCTCTACTTCGATTTGCCAGCGACGGGTGCCTTCAACCGTGGTTTGACTCACTACTTGTTGTGGGGCAGCTGAGGCGACTGGTGTATCGTGCGACTCAGCCGGAGCGGAAGGTGAAGTGCCACCTTGCATTTTGGTGATGTAGGAAGTAAAATGATTCAGCGTCGGATGGTCTGAGAGAACGAAATCTTCGTCGACGGGTAGTGAAAAACGGTCACGTATCTCGGCCATAATTTCGGCTTGTTTCACAGTGTCAATTCCCAATTCGCCTTCGAGGTCTTGGTCAAGTTCAATGAAATCAGCAGGATAACCCGTGTGATTCACGACAACCTCAATCAAAACGGCTTCAATATCTGGGTTTGACGCATGGGGTTGCACGGATGCCTTGGCAGGTTCAACGAGCGGCTTCGGTTCTGATTCAACCGCAGCTGGTGCCGAGCTCGGTGCTGGAACTGGTGAGGGTGAGGTCGAGGGTGAGGGTGAGGCCCCACCGCTCATTCGTTGGATGTAAGCGATCATGTGATTGAGCGTAGGATATTCCGATAGGACAAAGTCTTCATCAACGGGCAGATTGAATCGGTCACGAATATCTGCCATAATTTCGGCTTGCTTGACCGTATCAATGCCCAATTCACCCTCAAGGTCTTGGTCAAGTTCAATGAAATCAGCAGGATAGCCCGTATGTTCAACCACAACCTCAACCACCGTTGCCGTCATGTCTGAATCCTCCACGACCGCTGGAGCCTGTACGGCTACTGGCACCACCAGCGGCGTGGCTGGGGGCGAAGGTGCTGGGTCAACTGATACAGGGCTTGAGGGTGCAGCTGATGGAGCCCCGCCTTGCATGTGTTGGATGTATCCAATCATGTGGTTCAGGGTCGGGTAGTCGGACAGGACAAAGTCTTCATCGATAGGGAGGTCGAACCGGTCCCGAATATCGGCCATGATTTCGGCCTGTTTGACGGTGTCAATACCCAATTCACCTTCGAGGTCTTGGTCAAGTTCCACAAAGTCTGCAGGATAGCCAGTATGATTGACAACGACCTCAATAACGACGCTTACCATGCCTTCATCGCTGACCGGAGTTGCTGTTGCAGGTGCTGGTGAAGGTTTTGGAGCGGGTGTTGGTTCAGGGGCAGGAGTGGTCACCTTAGGAGTCGGCTCGGGAGACGAAGGCTCTGGTTGTGAAGGCAAACCTTCCCAGGGTTCAGTTGGTGGCCATGAATCACCTTGTATACCTCCGTGCAGGTTGTTGTCACCATCGACATAGGCGACTAATTTATTCTGCAATACACGCATAACGACCTTGTCGGTTCCTGCAAGGTGTCGAGTCCATGCTAGCAGTTTTGCACCGTTAATACGCTCTCCTTCGATAGGCCATCGACGCATCAGAGATAGAGCAATTTGTGACCCAAACCCAGCAGCGAAACGCAACCCGTATTCGAGTTGTGGATAATCGCCACCCTTGGAGAGATTCAAATCTCCCAATTCAGGATCCTTCTCTTTGTGGTTAGCAATGGGCGGAATACGACCTGTGAGCAAACCGTAGAACATGCTTGCATCTTCGATACCGACTGCCATGGGGTGCCCAGTGAACCCCTTGGTATTGGCGATGACGAGGTTGTTCGTGGAGTCTCCAAATGTGTCTCGCAAGGCTTTGACTTCTGACTGGGCAGAACCTCCTCGAGCAGGTGTGTAGGTTTCATGAGAAAAGAAGACCGTCTTCGGGGCAATTTCGTGACGATTGATGCCCCATCGTTGTTCCATTTCACTGACAAAGCCGTCGACGACTTGCCCTACGTGTTCAACATCAAGACGTGTTCCGTGGTAGGCTGAATTTGCCGTGGTTGAGCCAAGGAATTCAGCAATGGGTTGTACGCCTCGCTGTTCGGCTTCAGAATGCCGTTCAACAACGAAGGCTGCTGCCCCCATGCCCAGAACCAATCCGTTACGCCGGCGGTCAAAGGGCAGGGCTGTTTCTTCCACTACATTACCCGTGGCTGCTGCACCCGAGGCTGCAAATCCACCTGCAATCCATTCCCACAAGTCATCGCCGGTGACGTCGTCCCCGCTGATGATGACCACACGGTCGACGCGCCCGGCATCCAACCAATCCTCGGCTACACCGAAGGCTGCTGTTGCTGAAGCGCAAGCGAGGTTGATCGTGGTGTTTGGACCTCGAATACCCGTGTATTGAGCAAATTGAGAATGTCCCATGTTGAGCGTTTGGAAGAGGTACCTTCGGTCAAAACGACCTTCCCCATCATCGCCGTCTGTCTTCGCATGCTTCACACCCATCTGCAGACCGGGGAAGCAAGAAGAAAAGACAATTCCAGTTCGGTCACGCTGAACTTGAGGCACCTGCCAGTTGCGTATCAGGCGGAGGCCACCTTTGCCTACTTGCTCAACTGGAGTAAGTGGAATACCTGCATCCCGAAGTGCTAACAGGCCTGCAGCAACAGCAAGTTGCGTGCTAATGTCCCACGCTACCACTGCCTTCGGGTCGATACCGAATTCTTCAGCAAGATCAAACGCTCCTTTCAATCCAGCCAGTTGTGGTATGTCTCCGAAGACCTTAGCTTGGTCCATGTTGACTGAGCCATCTCGTCCTTTGATCAAGCGTACAATGTTCTTGTCAAGCAACCGTTGCTTATACTCGTCAGATACCTCACTAATGCAGGTATCACCTCGCACCAATTGTTCAAAGGTGTCTTCTGAAAAGACGCGCTCCATTCCCGGCAAGCCCAAGGAAATGCCGCTGACGACATAGGGGTCAACGTCCCTCTGCGAAGTGGCTGGCGCCTGAAGAGCGGTTGCAGTCCTTACACGCTGCATGTGAGCGGCGGCTGGTGGAGCGGTCAAGGTAGCCATAGGCGCCCACGAGGATGGAGGTGCTCGGACCCATCGATTCAGGTCTCCTGCTGTTTGGACTGTTGAAGTGTCGAATTCAGGGTCCGTCTCGGCCTCGGAAGCCAGCGTAGAAATGACATCTTGAACTTCACGAGCAGTAAGGCCGAGCCCCTGTTGAAGCAATACATGGCCGTGGCAAAACGATGCAGGGTAGCCACTGAACTTGGCAATTCTGTCGCCAACATAGGCTTGAATTGCCTTTGTCGTTGCGTACTCGGTATCAAGTGGACCCGTTTGAACCACGGATATTGTTGGGGCAACCACTGACCCACTCCCAGTATTGGGCAAGGGGCGAGCACGGGTGCGAAGTGATTCGAGTTCAGAGGTGGAAGAAGTTGTTTGGAGCGGAGAGGACTGGTATGCTTCGAGAGGACCTGCGCGGAATGCTTCCTGTAAAGCATCTGAATCAAGAGCGGGCCATTCAGGGGCTCGTCCGGCCAAGGCTAGAGCGCCAATAGCTGTGAAGAAGGTTGCAATACCGCCTTGTTTCGGATGATTGGACATGATTGGCAGATGGGGTTGGCCTTCGAGGATTTGAGATGCGAACATCGAGAGGGCTCGTTTTGGCCCGACTTCCACAAAGATACGCGCCCCTGCCTCATACATGGTCTCGATTTGTTTGGTCCATTCTACTGCTGAAGCCATTTGTGGGGCAAGTTTTTCGAGAATACTGGCCTTGGCATCTCCGCCTTCTGTTGGATAGAACGTACCGTCCACGTTGGCGGTGATTGGTATGGTCGGCCAGCGAATGGTCAAGCCTTCCAAAAAGCGGCGTAGCGGCTCATTCGCAGGTGCAACAATGCGTGAATGGAAGGCGTGAGATGTTGCCAGTGGGACACAGTTGAATCCCTTCGCCTCAAAGGCGGCCATCACGGCTTGAACGGGTTCTGTCTCACCAGCAATCACCGTCATTTTAGGCGAGTTTTTGTTGGCGGCAATCACGTATCCTTCTGCTTCATTGAGGACGGTTTCCACCTCCTCATAAGGAGCGGTTACGCTGGCCATGAGGCCTTTATCGTCAATCTCCACAGAGCCCATTTCAGTACCTCGAGCCGCTGCTGCACGCAGGGCGCCGTCCATGTCAAGAATACCCGAGGCCATCAGAGCAGCGTATTCACCCAGAGAGTGTCCTGCCACCATGTCTGGATGATGCCCGTAGGTGTTGAGAGTGCGTTCGATTGCCAAGTCTGCTGTGAGCATGGCAGGCTGTGTGTATTCAGTTTGCTTCAGTTTATGCTCTGCTTCCTTGCGTTCATCTCCGCTTAGACTGCTTCGCAAAACGAAACTCGAGAGGGTTTCACCGTCCAAAACTTCGACCATGGTTTCGTCGGCCTGCTTCCAAACATCACCTGGTGCGCTAAATCGCTGAACCAGGTCGTGCGTCATCCCGACGTATTGGCTTCCTTGACCGGGATACATGTGGGCGATTTTAGCCTTGGCAGGCATGGGTGAATCCGTACTGACCAAGACGCCTTGAGCTTGGAGGAAACCCCATTTTTCGCGGTCATCGAGTGCGTTAATTGCCAAGTTTTGCCGCTTGGTGAATTCTGCCCATGAGGTCGCGACCAGTGCCAGACGAGCCGCTGCAGTCCCATCATAGTCGGAACTCGAGGCTTGAAGAGCCTCTGAAAGACGACGCCCCCGTGGGTCGTCATCAAAGAGAGGACCCGAAAAAGAAAGGGCTGCAAGTTGTTCTTTGAGAGAATCTACCGAGGCGCCGGAGAGCAAGAGGACGCCTCCTTCAATCGCTTTCATGGCATCGTGAGAGAGCGAAGGTGTGGCATCTTGGTCCAAGATCGAAGGCGCCTGGGCTTGCTCTTGCTGGCTGTATGCATTCCAGCGCGCATCCCAATTCGAAGCCATTGGAAGATGATAATCTGGCTCATAACCTTCCAAAGCAACGTGGAAATTCGTACCACCAAAGCCGAAGGCGGAGACGCCTGCACGACGAGGGTGCTCTTCTGGACGAGGCCACTCCAGTGGTTGTGTGGGAACAAAGAAGGGGATGTTGGACCAGTCCACGGTCGGGTTCGGCGTTTCGAAGTTTGCACTCGGAGGTATGGTGCGGTGGTGAAGGGCCATGACCGTCTTCATGATGCCCGCAATGCCTGCTGCAGCCTTGAGGTGCCCTATTTGGGATTTGATGGAGCCCACCGCAACCTTCCCCGTACCTGCAACGCCAGTCCAGAGACGAGAGAGTGTCGAGAGTTCAGTAGCATCACCAACTTTCGTCGAGGTCCCGTGGGCTTCAACCAATTCAACACTTGAAGCAGGGTAGCCCGCTTGACTATAAGCGCGTGCAATCGCTTGAATTTGCCCTCGTTGACTAGGCGCAGTGATGCCTTTACCACGCCCGTCTGATGAACCACCAATGCCTCTGATGACGGAGTAGATTTCGTCTTCGTCACGAATCGCATCCTTCAATCGCTTGAGGACAAGAACGCCAGCACCTTCACCCATCACGAAGCCGTTAGCACGTGCGTCAAAGGGCGAGGAGTGTGTAGGTGAAAGAGCGCCAATGGCTGAAAATTTAGAGAAGGTAGCAGGATCCATGGTTCGGTCAGTAGCTCCTGCAAGCATAATGTCGACTTGGCGCGTCTGTAGAAGTCTGCATGCGTCTAAAACAGCGGCCATTGAAGAAGCACAGGCTGCATCCATTGCATGATTTGGCCCTTGCAGGTCAAGCAGATTGGCGACTCGTCCGGAAACAACGTTGGCTAATTCACCGGGCATTGTGTCTTCATTAACACGTGGCGTGCCCTCAAGAAGTTCATCGGTGAAGGATTCAACATTGGAAGCAGGCAAACCGTACTGTTTGGCCAGTGATGCAGTGTGGTGCGACCATACACGAATGTTCGAAAGGTTTCTGTTTTCACCACCAAGAGCATTGGCAAAGACAACGCCCGTTCGGGATCGGTCAATGTCGCTTTCCTCACCATCATAGCCTGCGTGCTCAATGGCATCTGCTGCGACGGTTACTGCCCAAAGCTGGCACGGATCTATTTGAGCCAAGGTCCCAGGAGGTTGCCGCCATCGGCGCCAGTCAAATTCTGCCTCTTGTACCAGGGCACCAATTTTTGAATACGTGAATCCTTCAGTATGCTTACCAGGTTCGCCTTCTTTCCAGAAGTGCTTGATGGGGCCCGGCCAACGTCCTTCGGGGAGTTGTGCTATACTCACTTTTGAATCAATGATGTTCTGCCAGAATGCGTCAATCGAGTCGGCATCAGGCATCAAGGCACCAAGGCCGACAACTGCGATTGGCTCGAAGGGACCTTGGTCGATACCCTCGCA
>QQSD01000010.1:27214-59393 GCA_003602485.1 Candidatus Poseidoniales archaeon
ACCATCGTAATCGAATAACCTGCGTCGACGTAAATGCACTGCCCCGTAACGCCGGATGACAGAGGGCTTGAGAGCCAAAGCGTAGCCCCTGCCACATCCGCTTGGCTGACATTCCGTCGCAAAGGAGCATTGGCTTCAACGTGGTCGAGAATCCGGTCAAAGCCCGGTATTCCTCCAGCGGCGATGGTACGAATGGGCCCCGAAGAGATGGCATTGATGCGATGTCCTTCCGGGCCGAGGTGGCAGGCCAATTCACGCGTCCAGCATTCAAGGGCTGCCTTCGCCATGGACATGATACCGTAATTGGGGACATAGCGATTTGAAGCAGCATAGGTGAGCGTGACCGTTGAAGAGCCTGGGTTGAGATACGGCAAGGCGTGTTTGAGACAACGCTGAAGGGAATTCGCCGATATGGTCATCGCAGTGTTGATGTCTTGATCTTCCACAAAGAGGATAGGACGGTCAAAACAGGCGCGAGGTGCAAAACCAATCGCATGAATGAGAATATCAGCTTTTTTACCCGGGTGGTCTTTTGCAAACGCCGTGAAGAATTCTGCTGTTGATTCGTCTCCTGCGACGTCAAGCGGATAGAAGCCGTCGATGGCCGGCAACTCATCTTTGAGTTTGAAAACCCGGCTCATGAATCGCTTCTGGTACCCCAGATAGAGCGTCACGCCAGCCGCGGCTAATTGTTTACAAATGGCCCAGGCAATGGAGTCTTCACTGGCCACCCCGAAAACAAAGGCTGTTTTCCCTTCTAGTCCAATCATGAAAAACACTCCGTAGATAACAGGTGTAGTGCGCTACACCAAGCCTTTGAGTGTTACCCTTCCAAATGGGGTACATCGGCCGAGTTCGTGACCTTAGAGAAAATGCCGCGATGCTTGTGTTCACAGGTCGGCAAAGGCGGCGTCAAGGTCGTCTTCATCATCATCCTCAGAAAAGAGGTCGTCAAGGTCTGAAAGGTCCAAGTCGTCTTCATCTTCAGGTTCATCCTCAACATCAACGGTGGGGACGTACATTGGTTGTGAGTTGGCGCGGCGACGCAATGCACGAGCCATAGCGACCACGAGAATCAAGGCGAAGATGGCTGCACCTGCAATGCTGCCGTAGAGAACGAGCGTGTCCTTGTTCACTTCTTCGAGTCCGCCTCCCAAACCTCCTGCGGCTGCACTGGCTTCCAGTTGGACTGAAATTGTGGATTCACTCACTGCAGCATCGGGGTCGTTTTCACTCGATGCTTGAAAAATGAGTTGGTGTCGTGAATCTTCACCAATCGTAGAAGGGGGTCGAATGGTAAGTTCTCGGACTGTAGAAACGCCGTCTTCACTGACCGTTTCGGCAACGAAGGTGCCGTCAGGGAAACTGAAACCAAGTTCTTCAAGTTCGACCCAGTTGATGAGATTAACATTGATTTTGTCATCAGCATTACCGTTGTTTTGGAACTGGAAGGAAACCTTGACTTCCTCGCCTTCACCCATTGTCCTCGTACTTTTATCTGAAATATCCAAATCAACCATACCGTAGGTTGCGATGTTCAAATCGCCGTTCACAGTTGCGTTGGACGCAAGTGCCTCTGGCCAATCCAACACACCAACGTTGGTGACAGAGGCTACCAGAGTGAATTCGTAGGAGATGGAGGAGGACATCCGTGTTTGTCCAGTAAAGGTAACGGTGAAATCTTCTTCTTCATCAGGTCCAAGGTCGAAGGTGTCCTCACCCAGCATCATGTCAACTTCAATACCGTCCCACTCCTTCTCAACGCTGATCGATTCTTGGAAGGAAGAGGGGTTTCTCACCGTGCATGTGATTTCAATCGAAGGAGTGTTGAGAGGATGTACGTCCAATTCAGGTTGTTTCTCTTCACAGTCAATTTCAACCCCTGGTGCGGTCGGAGTCTGAGCGGCCACGGGCATTGATGCAAGAAGCAACAGGAGAGTGACGAGAAGCAAACTTCGCCCGTGTTGCATAGCGGCCACAATGGAAGGGTGTGGATTCTCTTTCATGAATGTGATGGGAGATTGGGTGCCTTATTGGGTCAATCTCAATTCATGATGAGGCGGGAGGTTCTCCATAGACCTTCATCGCTAACTCGTGGTGTGTCGTCCAAAGGACATCCTCTTCAACACCTGCTTCAAGAAGTTGCTTTGTCCGCTTCGGTACCGTCTTTGGCCCCAAAACTGCACCGGGCCTTCTCGGGTCGTCCATGTAATCTGTTTCCAAAAAAAAGCCATGGCTTGACGAACTTTGTGTTTCAATCAAGCGTTCGAGGGCGCCTTTCCCAATCAATACACTTGGAGTCAGCCCGTGAGTATGACTTGCACGCACATCGGGAGGGGAATAGTGGCGAACCAGCTTGACCAAATCCATCCCTTGTTTTGTGGCTCTGGCTGCCAGGTCGGGATAGGTGGCATCGCTCTCACCCTCGACGTGCAATTGTAACGGGATACCCTCCTGGGCGGCAAGATGCATCGTTTCGTCCAGCAGCATGTTGGACAGGTCCCAAATGTGTTCTGAGACCTTCCAGTGAGGGCGTCCAACCTCTCCAATTGCGTGCGCCTGACCTTCGTGAACAAAATGAAGAGCCGCATCGATGGAATGCCGGTAATTCTCAATCGCACGCTCCTGACCTGCATCTCCTTCTTCATCCACCCATCGTTCAAACTGGTGTGCGAATGCAGCAGGATGCGGCCCGAGGACGACTCGAACACCCAAACCCACTTCCTGGCGAACTGCTTCAGCCATGGCAAGTGTATCAGCGTAAGATTCAGTATGACTTTTGAGGGTCTCGGGAGGTTGGCGGAAATCTGGACAGTGAACCAGCACGATATCGGTTCCACCTGCTCGTTGGAAGTCTTTTGCTGCGTCCAAGTAGCGGCCGTTGCGATTGAGATGGAAGTGATTATCCAGAATCGGACCGTCGTAGGTCATGCCATCGCCTCAAATTCGCTCAACGAAATATCCGCCCTCAGAGAAGACTGACTTCCAATAGACCGCAGCCATCGCCACCATGTTGGGGTGACGGGCATCAGCAACAATCCCTTTTCCGTTGGGCCAAAGCTGAACGGTGAGGCTGTGACGTGAATCGTAAATTGTAGTGCAACCGAGGCGTTGGTCATATTCTGCTTTACCCGAAGTCAATTCGGCAGGAATCGCCTGAAGGTTGATGTTTTGCTCAAATTGGAAGGATGCAACAACCGGCCCCATCTCCGCTACAAGGCCACTGTCATCCATACCCAAACGCAGCAACAACTCCTTGGCTGCTGCACGAGCGGCTTCAATTCGGTGCGTTCCGTGAACAACAATACGGCCTTCTTCATCGATGACCAAGGTTGCACGAGGGCGGTCAAGTGCCTTGATGACGACACCGCTGTTTCGCTGCCCACCGACTTCGCTCACGACCTGGTCGTGGTTGACTGGAGTAGGGCACACGAAGCGAACGAGTTGATTTTCGACACGAACATCCATTGAACCGGCTGCCATCTCATTCCTCCTCCGTACCAACGGTATCTGTTGGTGTTGATGAAATCTCCTCAGGAGCGGGGTGACCGCTAAGGGCTTCCAATATGCCATGCCTCTGAGGCATGTGGAGCGCTACGAGGAGTGTTGCCGCATCTCCATGGTCTTCACGCAACGATGCCAACGCCCCGCGTATTCGGCAGGCATAGCGTTCGTCTCTTCGTTGATGAAGAACGGGATTGCTGAGCCATTCACACATGTCCCACCAAGCGCCTGCTAGCACACTGGCACTCGACAAATCGGTTGATTGACCCTTTGGAGGTGGTTGAGCAAGGAAGAGATGTGCCTTGACAAATCGCTTCCATCGCTTCGTAACTCGGATCATTCCCAGCAATTTTCGCCAATGAGAAACCGCTTTGGCTTCCTGTGTGAGATAGTCGCTCCAATCTTCGTCATCCGCAAGAGGTTCAATGAAGAACACGGGCCGTTCATGACGGTCTGCATTTCGTTGAAGGCGACGTGGTTCGGGGTCCGGAAACCTACCGCCTTGGAGTTCCTCAAGTTCGTGAATACCCTCGAGGTATTTTCCAAAAGCCCCACCGGAGAGAAGACCGTGGGTAAGGTTAATTCCTTGGGATTCAGCCTCATCCTTCTCTTCCTGAACCCATAAATCAACGATATCTGGGGCGTCGAGCAGAGCGAGACCGTGCCATTGATCTCTCGGACGCATCGCGTTGGGGAAGACCACCGTAGGGAGCGTCCCGTGCAGGATGACTCGGCCACCTTCTGGGTCAGTCCAGACCATGTCGGCCCAGTCGTGCTGGGAAGTCATTCAGATGCCTCACTGGTTGTTGACCCAGTCGTGCAGGGATTCAACATTCCATCCTTGGTCAAAGTAGCCTTGAATTTCTTCTTGAGTCCATTGAGGGAATGCTTCCATCGCTCGTGCCATTTCTGGATCAACGTTACCTGGAATCTGTGCGAGAACCTTCTGGTCGCCGTAAGCTTCAACCTCATCTTCATCCTCGTATTCATCATCGAACATGGATTCATTTGAGCCTCCTCCGCGACGAGCGAAGACAAAGACCAAGGTTCCGAGAACACCGATGACAACGACCAACAAAATAACGATCAGAAGCATCGAAGAACTGTCTTCTTCCTGTGCTACCATAACGTTGAATGCATCTCCTCTAACTGAACCGTCATAGAGAGGAGTACTTGACCCGTTGAGAGTGATGACATAGTACATTCCTGTTGTTTGAGCACCGAAGGGCTCGAGAGTGACTTCGATCCAATCACTTGTTTCTGCAATACCTAACTCGTCTGATTGAACGACCAGTTCGAGGACCGGTGTTCCACCATCGGTGACGGATTTAATCACCAAGTCGGCAGTGCCAGCCATACTTCCAGTATTCTTGACCTTGATGCGCAAATCCATGCTCTCTCCTACTCGTGGCTCTGAATCGATCAGAACATCTTCAATTTCGAACTTCGCTTCTTCACGGATGAAGGTATACTCCGACTTGTATTGGGGTTGGCCGGAGAAGATGGGAAGTACCGAACCGTCTTCTTGAGGGCCACCGCCCAAACGAACGGTCGAACCTGCGGAATCTGCACCCGAGACCCAGAAGATGAGTTCAATGTCGTCCCAGTTACCTTCAGGTTCGTAGATGTCATTCGTGATTGGCCAGAGGTCAACGCACTCTGCTGTGGCGAGGTAGCCACCGCTCATGGTGCTCAAGGATAGCGTCTGAGAACCCGGTTCTGAATCGAAGTACTTGACGTATTCATTCCATTTGATATCGTTGATATTGTCTTGGTAGAACATCCAATTGACTTGTAAATCACCGGGGAACATGGCTTCTTGTTCTTTGATTTGAACCTGCATGTCAACACAGTGGTACACCGCTGTCGAGAGGACATTGCTGATGATACGGTCAGGAGCACTGGCATCCAATGCACCTTTCTGAGCGAGCCATGTATTGGATACAACCTCTGGTGGCGTACGGTCAACCTTGAGGGTGAACGATTCACATCCAAAGGATGTCGAAGTAGCACAGAAGGCTGAAGTGAAGTCTTCTGCTCCATCGGGTAGGTTGATCAGTCTGAATTCGTATTCATACTCGTTGGTGAAGACCGGTGCTGTGATGTTGAAGTCAAAGACACCGCCTGTGAAGGTGTGCGTGGTTGTTTGACCTGGTGTTGAAATGTAGCCCTTGCCGAAATCTTCCGCAGCATCTTTACGGATGATTTCCATTGTGAGTTCGACTTCAGGGTTGATGTAGACGCTGTTGTATATCCCTTCTCTAAAGGCGTATTGTCCGTTGAAGCGGATGGTGTCGCCTGCAAATACGAATCCTTGACGGACATCTTGAGTCGTTGGTTCACTCATGTCCTCAAAGGTTGGTGTAATCATCAAATTGTTGACTTCATCCGTTCGCAAATCAAGTTGGATGCCATCGTAGTACCGCCAAATTTGGATATAGCGGCCTGGTACACCCGAGAGCATGGTGTAGAGGGGATTGTCAAGGTCTTGCATCTGCAATTTGGGCTCGAGGTCCTTACCGTCCATGCCAACAATACCCCAGTTGATACGGATAGGGATGTTGAGTATGAAATCAGATTCAAACGGGTCGATGAGCGCAAAGCCGTCCATGTTCAGCATGGAAGGGGAAGATGTCCCGTCATCAACAATCTCAATGTGAGGGCTGTTGGTCCATGCCGTTCCGTTTCGAGGGAAGTAATAGATAATCATATCATCAGATGTTTTGTCGAGGTTTAGTTGGAAGAAATCAACGTCACGCCATCCGTTATCATCACTCGCTTCCATGACGAGATGGTAGGTATTTCCAGCGTACATGGTTTGGTTCCACGTGCCGTCCCACTGGTTAGCGTTGGAGTTGAGGAAGCCATTGCCCTGAGAGTCTTCGATGAAGAAATTACGAATCACCGGTGACTTCGAGGTCATGGAAACGTAGGTGATTCTGTCGTCGTCAAATCCAAACGAGCCCCCATCAATGGGGTTTCCTGCGAGGTCAAAGCCTTCAATCCACATCGAAACTTTACCTTCGAGCCCTTCGTTTGCGACGTCGTTGTATTCTCCGGTGTAGTTGGCAGTTGGAGCAGCTCCGTCACCGTTCATGGTGACGGTGATGTATTCGTCAGCATCAGGTTGCTCGTTGTCGTTGGCGTCGTGATCGTGCTCAACCCAAATATGCAAGTCGAGACTTGCAGGGGGACTGGGAAGATCCTGACTTGTCATACGAATCTTCTGAGTTTGTTGAGGAACGACCCATGTATCATCAACCAAGGTTCTCCAATTTTCTTCAACATTAGCATCGGTACCTGGACTCAATACTTGAATGTCAAGGAGATTGGGCTCGTACGTATCAATGGAGATCTCGAAGGGAATACCACAGGTTTCATCAGGATTGTATTCAGCGGGAGGGCAAAGCAAATCGCCACCCTCATAACCTCGCACTGCAAACCGATACGTTTCGCTTCCTGCAGCGCTTCCGAGATCAATGTTCCAATTGAAATCGCCACCGATTGCACCCGAACGGTTGGCTACTTCTTCCCATTCGATGGTGATGTTGCCGTCTGTGGTGTTGACATGCTTGATTTCGAGGACCATGAAGTAGGAGGACGGGTCGGGTGCTTGATTCAAATCTTCAAGACGGATTTGCCCGACGAGATTGATGTCTTGTCCAGATTCTGCTCCAGTCAATGATTGGGTGATACCGATGCTGTTTTGAAGCGTGAACATGGTGATACCTGCATCGTTTTCAACCGCATTTCCAACGGCAGGGTCAAGCAATACTGCATCCGGCAAGCCATTGACATTGTTGGTGGTCGTCAGTCCAGCATACAGTCGAACCGCTTCGGTGTCGTCCCAAGTTGGGTTGACTCGGAAATGCCAAGTGACCTGTTTTCCGTTCGTAATGTCGATAGCTGTTGAGGTTGACTCAAGCGTGACGTAATTGTTGACATCGCTGGCTTCGCTGAAGGCCATGAAGTCGGACCATGCGAGTTTGATGTAGTCTGTTGGTGTCTCAAAGGTTAGCCATGCTTCGGAGAGGCTTGTCCCAGTCAGTGGGTCAACCACGTGAGTGGTGACCACTTCGTAGATATCCCCGCTCGGGTAGAGGCCCACTGGGTTGTCTGTGAGCGAGATTGTATTGGTGTACCCCGTACTCGAGGAAACAGACAGGTCTGAGAATTTGACACTGCCTCCACTTGATGTGTGAACGGCGATGGGCACCGTTGCAATTGCGCCACCGGTCCACAAGGCGACACCTTGATTTAATTCAAGATCCAATCCGTCGTTGGTGTTCAACGTCGTTGAATAATTGTAAACGATGTCAAGGTCAACCACCTTGAGGCTGGTTCCAGAGGATGCGTTGGGAGAATCAACACCCAAGCGGAACATGACCCAATAGCGTCCAAACTCGTCTTGGTGAGTTCCTGGCACTGAAGGGTTGGTTAGCAAATTGTTCAAGGAATCTTTCAAAGGCATTGCAGGACTCAACATCTCAGGAAGAATCTGTGTTGCATTTGGCATGGTTCCCAAATCTTGGGACTGGGAGCCCGCCATGAGGGAAAGAGCGAATCCTTCCGTATTGTCGCTGTTTGAGCGGATACTGACTTGATCAAAACTCAGTTCTGCGCTTGAAACCTCAGCCCCAGTTGGGAGAAGGAAGAACGCGCCTTGCGCCTCTCCATTGACGCCCAAGGTCATGGATGCATCGTCACTGCCGTAGTTGATGTTGTCAACTGTGCTGGAGATGAATTGGGTTTGACGGCCGAACATGCCGAAAGCAGGCTCTGTGAATCCGTAGTCCACATCTCCGTCGTTAGCGATGTCAATGCGTAGGTCATCTGCATGATGTCCGAATTCGAGGTCAAACCACATTCCACCGACGTCACAGGGGCCCTGGTAGGACAATACTGCACTGAAACCAAAGAGAGGGGCTACGAAACTTGTCGTTACGCCGTCGTCAAGTGATACAGAAGATGTAGTTCCTGTTGGGTTGACCTGTATATCAGGGGCTTCTGAACAAGCATCTTGAATGTAAGGCGTTATTGAGGTGATTGGATAACTGAACTTACTTCGCTCAAGTGTTGGTGAGAATTGATGTTTAACGAGTTCTGGCGTGTACATCATCGGCTCGCCGCCGCCAATTGTTTGCCACACACCGTCGTCAATAGCAGACGGCCCCATGGCCGTGAAATTGAAGCCTGTGCCGACCCGGGTACCGATGCTAAACCCGTGCAGGACTGGCGTTGAAAGGCGGTCGGGACCTGAATTGAAATTAAATCGTAGATTGACGGCTCGATTCAATTGTGAGTCAATATCCCAAAGTTCGATGATGTCACCGCTCAAACCTTCCATCATATTGCCGTTCTTGTCGGCAATGATGTTGTTTGAGGTGTCGAGGACATCGACGGTCAAAATGGCACTTGAAGAGGTTTCTGATTCGAGTGCGAGGATGCCGTATCCGTTCGGATGGTTTTCCCCACCCATGACAGAGGGGGTCATACCGCGAACAATCATGCTTCCATTCTGTGGCAATACATCGCCAAGGAGGAAGTTGTCAATGTACCATCCGGACATGTTGTCATCGACGTTGAGTTGGGTGCTCGCTGTGTGGTGCATCACGAAACGAAGTTGAACATATTCGTCAAGGTAGTCTGTGAGGTCAATACCCAACGACATCCAGCCACTTGGATTGGTTGGAGTCGTGGATTGCCCTGCAAGTCCATATTCCCAGTCGGATCCGTTTTGTAGACCGCCACAAGCAGAACGGATTTTTCCGTTTTGGCTTCCTGATGCTCCCTGAGCATAATTGGTTCCGAATTGGATACCAGTACTTGCAGATGTATCAAATGAGATGTGATTGAAGCCACTGTTATCTGGTGGGAAACCTGGATTGGGTGACGAGCGTATCTCAACGTATGCACAGTCCGAAAATCGAAGTGTGTTGGATTGAGTCCCTGTGGTTGTTTCAAGGTTGTGCCAGGAGTCAAATGTAACCGTCTTTGACTTAAGCAGCGGATCGACGAAGAGTTCTGCGGAATGCAACGACACCTTGAACCCGCTCACACCGTTATCGTCGGTGTAGTTATTATCAACCAAATTTGTACCCCAGCATTCGTCACCTGAAGCGCATCCAGCAGGTGTATCGCTGGCACTCAACGACCCGTGGTCCCAGCCGATGCCAGAGAGCGGCATGTCATTAGGGTCGGTCCTGTCCATGAAGTTCCCAGTAGTTCCCTCAAAGTCGGTAAGGAAACCTTCAGCCTTGAGTGATACTGGCGTAGGCGTGTTGTCCACTTCAATTTCAAACAATGAGATATCACTGAATTCCGTCAATTGGTTATTGTCGGCTGGGTCCCAAACGTTCTTTCCTTCGGGTGCTCCGTTCTCCAAATCAATTCGTGAATGTGCTGCGTGCTCGACCATCGAAGTTGAGATGGTCATGGTTGCACCGGTCACTGTTTCTCCGTCCGGGAGATTGATGGCTCCATCATCGACATTCACGAGGGTATTCCCGTCACGAATGACGACTTCTGCTTCTCCGTTTCCATTGGCAAAATTCGTTACATTGGCTGCTGCAAAAGGTGCGAGCAGCATCAAAAATACAAGAAATAATGGCGTGCTTTTTCGGGGTGATTTGGTTTGCATGGTGTCACCTGCAAGGTAGGGAGGGGAGCACCCCCTAAAATCTCGTCGCTTTGTGGTTTCGCCTGAATTACACTTCAAAGTCCTTGATTTTGGACGATGAATTATGAGGGAGAAGGCAGTGGACGCTCCATGGACCCTTACTCAACCGAGCCCGTGACGCTAATTGAAGAGGTCTTTCCACAAGACACCAATGCCTACAATACGCTCTTTGGTGGACGGCTTCTCTCGTTGATGGACAAGGCTGGAGGCATCTCATGTGCCAAGTTTGCTCATCGCGAATTTGTCACGATTTCCATCGACACGCTTACCTTCATCGCGCCCGCTCGTCAAGGCGACCTGTTAGAAGTCACAGGAAAAGTGGTATTCACCAGCAGCCATACTGCCTGTACAAAGGTCACTGCCTACACCATGAGCAAAGCAACATGGGAAAAGAACATTATTTGCGAGGGTTACTTCTTTTTCGTTGCCATTGACTCCATGATGAGGCCCATACCAATCCCTCAATTTTCACCGAGCACTGATGACGAACAAGAAGAGTGGGAAAAAGCAAAGGCAATCCGTGAAAACATGCTGGCACAGAAAGCCAAGCGTAAGGAATGAATTACCCTATCCTTCATGAAGCCCTGACCGTTGGGTGGAGATATGGTCGTACTCAACATCGCCATCATCGGCTCCGATGACCTCGCCAAAAGCATTGCAAAAGCTGCTGACCAGAGAGACGTACACACCTATGTCCACAAAGAAGCTGGTGATGATGGTCCACGCATCCTTTCACTCATACGCCCCGCAAAATATCCTGAGCGTTTACCACCCTTTCTCAACGCACTGTCAACGGCACGTGTCGGAATTGTAGAGGTCACCGCCATTGATGCCACGCTCGGGGAAGTGTTGGTAGCCTTTGCCAGTGCGGGTATTGAGAACGGACTCGCTGTTCTCAATCCCCCTCAGGGTGGATGGATCGATGAAGACCAAGCGGCCATGTTGTTCAAGCAAGCAGGATTAGGTGATTGGACCTTTGAAGCCAATGATGGCGTCCATCTGCGTGAGTGCCTCTACAAGTTGATGGACGAGAAAAAGCCTGAACTCCTCGCCAATACCCAAGCTCCGCTTGTCCTTCCTGTTGACCAACATTTCAACGTCAAAGGCATCGGCTTGGTAGCGATTGGGTATGTTCAGGCTGGCAGTGTCAATGTTCACGATGAGTTGATGCTTCTCCCTGCTCGTGGACCTGGCACCGCAAAATCACTGCAAGTCATGGACGATGACGTACCCGTTGCCTCAGCAGGTGACCGAGTCGGCCTCGCTCTTCGAAACGCCAAGGAAGAACATCTGACAGGCAGCACCATCGTCGTTCATCCTGCCGTTGAAGACAAGCAAACGGGAATCACGCCACCGCTTGCTATTGAGCAACACAACACGTCACTGATTCATCTGAAAACTTCCCCCTTCCAAAAGCGAGTTTTGGCAAAGGGAGATGTCGTTCACGCCAGCGTTGACTTGCAATTCGTAGTCGGCAGAGTTGAACATGCAGATGGAGAACACGTCACTGTAAAGTGGGAAAGCCCCCTTTTCATTCGCACAACAGACCCGCCTTCAGTCCTCATAGCCCAGCTTGATTCGCGACCTCGAATTATGGGCTCTGCACGAGCAGAACGTCAGGAATGATTTGGTCTCGGCGTAGTTCCAACAAGGAAATTTCTCGCCTTAAGAGGCGGAAGTTTTGCGGTGGTTTCTTAACCTCTCACCAATGGACCGAGGAACGGGATGCACGAAATTGGGCAGCGTTCTGTACCAACGAGTGGGATGGACACGGAAGTGTTCTCGTCACTTCGATTGGCAGAATCATCGGAACGGGTGAATATTCATCTGGATGAGCGCATGCTGAGCATCCAAGGCCGCCGCACCACCAGCATTGACGTGCGCATGGGTGCAATCGACACTGTCCAACACCACTCAACCAATTTGATTCCTGCTTGGCTGGTAGTGCTTGGTGCTGCATTCATTCATATCGGATACCGTTTGATGGAACCGCCGCTGTATCGACTTACCTTCATTGGCTTGGGTGTATTGTTCATCATGGCTCGCTTTATCACAAAGCAACCAACCTTCACGATTCATGCATCATCCGGAGATTCACACGTTCTTTTTGGAAATGAGGCGACCCTCCATCGATTGGGTTTCATGGTCAACAAAGTGCTCAAAGGTAAGTCGATTGAAGAAGCACGAACGAATTACGAAGCGATTCTTGCAGCGAGTTATGGAGGCTGGGACGATTCTGACATCTTACCGGCTCCCGACTTGCCGGTGGTCATCCACCAACCAGCATCCATCAACCGCTTACTCCTTCCAGATGAAGGCAATGCGGTCGAGAGCCCAGTGACAGAAGATGAAATGGAGTGGCTACCAACAGATGAATCCGCCACACCAACACCCACACTTTTCCCCAGTTTCCTTGCTACATACCACGGCCAACAAAGTCAGGCTGAGACCTCTACGTACAGCGCTGACCATCGCCCTGGGCCCGTTGCCCATCCGATTCTCCTCCCCCTCCACAGCGTTGCTCCACCAATGCATCAGGCCATCGGTGTGCCAATCGCAACAGAATCACCTCAACCCCTCCCGTCATTTTGGGGACGTTCGGAAGTTCACATTCCTTCTCAACAACAACCAAATGAAGATTCTGAAGACAGTACAGAGGGCCTCATGCTAGATGCTGAACTTCTTGATGACATCATTGAGGTCGAAGAAAGCTCCGAGCCTCAATCCCAGTTACCTCAAGCACCGCAAGTACTCAAAACACGTGAACCTCGGAGGATAGAGGACACACCATTCACGCCACGACGTGTGACTGGATTTAGGTCTCGACCACCTCAGGGCCGAGGCTTCTTGAGAAGAATCAGAGATGTATCTGCCAGCCTACTAGGGAACTCCATTGGACCATCCCGCCCTTCGCCTTTCGGCACAAGTGAAACATCTTCTGCACTTCGCGAGCATACTGAGAGCAATACCCCCCCCAATGAGGAAATTTTGGGTCGCTTGTCGGTCGAGAATGGTGGCTTGTTAGAGCGAGAAGATGCCGATCGTATTGCCGCACGTGGACGCGCCATATTGGCTGCGGCTGAGGACCTCACTGATGATTATCAGGAAAACCTAGACGACCTTTCATTTGGTGATTTAACTCCAACAAAATCGGAGGATGAAGCCATTCACGTCCGACGGTTGGATGATGATTGATTCAAAGGCCAAGCATCGCCCGATAGCCCAAATAACGGTTGTCAAATTCTTGGATTTTCAACCTACGCAACGCGTCAGTTCCAAAGGCTTCGAGTGTGAAACTCGCCATCACTGTCGCCATCATCAAGCCGTCTCGCAATTCAGCCATTTCCAACGCATGGGTGCGTTGGGAAAGATGCGACGCTAAAGCGCCTGCAAAGGTATCTCCGCAGCCCGTGGGGTCCACGAGAGCGGCAGTGGGGTAGGCGGGGAGTGCAAGCAATTCACCACGATGCAGGGCAAGCACGCCGTGCTCACCACGCTTTACGACAAGCGTAGCAGTCTCTGTCTGCTTCGCAAGTTCATGCATGGCCAGAACCAAATTATCCTCTTGAGTGAGCATACGGGCTTCACCGTCATTGATTATCACCAAGTCCGCTGCCGTCATGACTTCAAGTAATTCGGTGCGAGCGATGTCAATCCAGAGATTCATCGAATCAAGCATCGTGATGCGAGCAGGAGATGTTTGCTCCATCACGTTTCGTTGTATTGCTGGATGAAGATTCGCACAAAACAAAATCACTGGCTGCTTTGCATCCTCGGGAACTTGAGGCTCAAAATGCTCGAACACGTTGAGGTGGGTTGCTCGTGTTTCTGCCTCAGCCATGGCGCCGTGATAGGCCCCTTCCCATCGGAACGTTTCACCTTCAGCCACTTCAAGGCCACTGAGTTCAAGACCTGACTGAGACAAAATATCACGGTCAGCTGCGGTGAAATCAGAACCTACGACACCTACAAGGCTGGCGTTCGGACCGTCGTGAAGACGCTGAATGAATTGGCACGATAACCCGCTGTAGGTGGCAGAACCACCCAAGGCGTTGGTTACAGAACCAGCAGGAGATTCAACCGAGTCGTAAGCGATACTTCCAACGATAAGGACACTCATACTACATCATCTCCGAGTTCAACCAAGAAGCTCTTGGTGCATGTCGATGTATTGGATTGTGATGTCCCCATTATTGAAATCTTTCTCATCCATAATCCTGCGGTGCAGTGGAATGAGGTGTTCAACACCGGTGATGATCGTCTCGTCAAGTGCTGTCTTCATCCGGGCGATGGCGTCTTCACGATCGCGCCCCCAAACGAGTAATTTGGCGAGGAGGGAGTCAAAGCACCCTGGCATTTCATACCCAGGGTGAGCGTGTGTATCACATCGAACACCAAAGCCACTTGGGAAGTGACACTCCCACAATCGACCGGGGCTGGGAACAAATTCCCGAGGGTCTTCTGCATTCAATCTGCATTGGATCGAGTGACCACGCCACTTGATATCCTCTTGTGAAAGCGTCAATGCTTCACCTTGTGCCACCCGAATGCCGAGTTCAACCAGATTGTGACCGGTGATCAATTCGGTAACGGTGTGTTCCACTTGAACACGCGGATTGACTTCAAGGAAGTAAAAGTCCCCGTTGGCATCGCGAAGGAATTCAAAGGTTGCAAGACCCTTGTAACCAACGGATTCCGCTCCTCTGCAAACCAAGTCTCCTATTTCTGCTCGCTTGGCATCATCCAACCAAGGGCCTTCTTCAACCAGCTTTTGATGGCGGCGTTGGATGGAGCAAAAGCGTTCACCGAAATGAATTGCCTTCTTACCGTCCGCAAGAACCTGAAATTCAACATGCTGGGCACCTTGAATGTATTTCTCAACAAAGACACGCTCGTCGCCAAAGGCTGACCTCGCTCGTGATTGACAGAGCTTGAGAGCGCCTTCAAATTCATTTGCCTTCTCAACAATTTGCATACCTATACCACCACCACCAGCTGCTGCTTTGATGATGACGGGATAGCCGATTTCATCTGCAAGTTCGCTTGCAACATCAGCGCTGGAGATGGGTTCTGACGAGCCCTTTGCAGTTGGAAGGCCAGCAGCCTCCATCGCTGCGCGTGCTTCAATCTTATCGCCCAGCAAGGTGATGACCCCCGATGCAGGACCAATGAAGGTAATTCCTTCCTCCTCAAGGCGAGCAACAAAAGCGGCATTTTCTGCCAAGAAGCCATAGCCTGGGTGTACAGCATCACATTCCAATTCCTTTGCGGCCTTGATGACTGATTCGATGTCAAGATAGGAATCCAGAGGGTTGGTTCGGTAATTTGGATAAGCGATATCCGCCATACGAACGGGGAGCGAGAGGCGGTCTTCACGACCGTGAATAATCGCTGCCTCAATACCCATATCACGCAAGGTTCGCAGGATGCGAAGCGCAATTTCGCCTCGGTTTGCAATAAGAACACGCTTGAAGCCCATAGCACACTGGCAACCGAAGCAATCTATGAGCAAAGCGGTGATATCTCACGTAGAAGAACGGATTCAAGATGGATGTTCTACCACGGATTCGTCCTCTCCCTGAACATAGGCAACTGCACGAACAAAGGGCTGACCACGAGGACGAAACATGGAACGTCTCATCATACCCAGGATACCTCGCAAGGTCACAAGCATCCGTTTGAATGAGCGCCACGGGTGGCGGATGATACGGAAGGGATTTCCTATACCTACCAACGGGTATTGCAATTGCTCCATCATGGTCATTGGAATGTGTTCGTCGATCCCGTAAACGGTGGGGCGTTTGTCTTTGGGCATGTAATAGGTTCCAAAGATAATATCCCACAGTGGCAAGAAGGTCGAATAATTGCACCAAATAGCATCCTCCTCATTGGAATGGTGCCAGTGATGAAATTCTGGCGTCATGATAATTCTTGAGAGCGGACGCAACCAAAGACGAACGTTTGCATGGAGAAAGAGACCGAGCAAAATTTGAGCGATAGCAATCAATCCAGAAGTTTCTGCGGAGAATCCAGCCGCAATGAGAAAGAAAAACGCTGGGGCTATCAGCGTCCCATCGAAAGGATGGGCACGAAAACCGCTGGCCCAGTCCATATCCTCTGGCGAATGGTGAATCGCATGGAAACGCCAGAGTTGGGGCACCTCATGGTAGAAACGGTGGGTCCAATACCCCATCAAATCAAACAACATCACGCCCACAATGAGCAGATATGGCTCCGGTATTGACTGAACGTAGGGGCGGAGTAACAATCCAGGAATCCAAGCAAAACTCAACACACCAACAAGAATTGCCGCTACTAAGCCAATGCTTTGGAGGACGGGTGAGGCCAATGCATAACCTACGTCGAGTTCGAGGTGAGGGCGGCGAAAACCCTGATGGTCGTGACGTGGAAAGAGACGCTCAAAGGGCACTACCAATACGAAGAGAACGATAACTGCTCCCAAGCCATCTTGGTTGTTTGATACAGCATAGCCAGCGAGTGCGAGTGCCAGGATTCGAAGTACAATTGCCCGAGGCCAGCCGCCAACCGGTGGAAGGCGAGGGGCTGCTGGGACGCTTGCATCCGTGGGATGGCTCATGGTTTTGTGATGCTCCAATCCTTCTTATCATTTCTCTCGGAGTGTGCACATCGATTAACCGAAATACGGAAGAAATACGATTGAAAAAGGGAAGAAATGGTATCAAAAAAGGAAAATAATGCCGAGATTTGATAACCCCCTACGCCTATGGGCCAACATGAGCGGAGCAGGAGCAACGGGCAGCAGTGTGCTGCGAAAACTAGCGGGAAAGGACCTAAATAACGACGGACGAATCATCAATTTGGTCGTATGTGGGAATTCAAAATTTTATGATTACTCCTTCCTTGAAACTGAAATTGAACAGTGGGTGAAGTACCACGGCTATCCGGACGTCATCATCTTAGGCGGTGCGAGTGGAGTTGACTTCCTCGCCGAACGCTGGGCTGACAACAACAACATCCCCATTGCGGTTTTTACTGAAGCCTGGGCTGGCCCGCGTTCATCGGATGGAGTAGACTCAGGTCGCCCAGAAGCGATTGCAGACCTTGGAAAACGCATGCTGAAGCATGCGACGCACATGTTAGCATTCCCTGGTCCCGATTCGGTTTGGACCAAGCGAATGGAGGATCTGGCACAAGCCTCAGCCGTCCCAGTGGTCAGTATTCCACTCCCAAAGGAATGAGGATCAGTATACGTCTCGAAGGTAGCGCTTTTGTTCCTTCATCATCGTCTTTTCAATGAAATGAGTAGCGTCATCAAGGGACATGCCACCGTGTTCGACGGCGATATCGATGAGTGCGCGGTGAACGTCCTTTGCCATGTATTGCTTATCACCACAGATGTAGAAGTAAGCACCGCGCTCAAACCATTCCCACACTTCTGCACCGTGTTCTTTCAAGCGGTGTTGAACGTAGATTTTCTCTTCTTGGTCGCGTGACCAGGCAGTTGTAAATTTGTACATGTGACCTTCGTCAATCCATTGTTCAATTTCATCTTTGTAATAGAATTCAGTTTTGGCAGATTGGTCTCCGAAGAAGAGCCAATTCTTACCTGTACCACCGTCATGGACTCGTTGCTCCATGAAGGCTCGGAAAGGAGCAATACCTGTTCCTGGACCGACCATGATGATGTCGGTTTCTTTGTCTTCTGGCAGAATAAAGGATTTGGTTGGCGACATAAAGACGCCGATAGGGGCTCCTGAAGTATCAATTTCATCGGCCATGAATTGAGTGCAAAGACCACCTCGAGCTCTGCCATTGTATTCGAAGCGAACAATACCGACGGTCAATTCAACGAAACCTGGGTGTGCATCGTGCGAAGAAGCAATGGAATAGAGACGGGGTTTGAGGCGGTCTGCAAGTTCAAGGAATTCTTCATGGGAGTATTTGACTTCGAATTCTCGCATGATGTCGACATAATCTCGCGTCCAGAGGTAGTTTTCAATGGCTTTCGCATCTGCAGTGATGGCCTCAACCTGAGAGGCGGGGTCATCGGAGGGTACTGATGGACGGAGTGGAGTCGATTCCTCTTCAGTAGCTTCCCACGTCTCATTGTTCCTCGACCTTGAGACAATGCTCATGGAGATCTTCATGCCGCTCGAAATCACCTTTTCTGTGAGCGATTGTACGAATTTCTTGTTGGCTAGATGTACTTCAAAGTCCTTCTTCAAGGCTTCCCGAAGGGTGCGGTCTCCTTTGTGAGTCGTGACTTCAGCATCTGGATTCCAGCCTTGAACCTCGATCAGTTCGTCAACAATGTGAGGAGGATTTTCAGCGACCACGCCGAGGGCATCGCCGACTTTGTAGTCCAAGCCAGAATCACCGAGTTCGAAAACGATGTGACGGGTTTCTTTTCTCGACCCTTTGCCGTTGAGAATAAAATTCTCAGTAATTTTACTCATGTAGGGATTTTTTGCAGACCAACCATCAGCCATACCTTCACCTCAACCACATAGTGGCGATGGTTTTCCCATCTTCGGTTGCTTTATCATCATTGGTATGAATTCACATCATCGCTATGGTTCTAATTTTGTCGACCAGCGAGCACCGATGGGAAGAAGAGGGGGGGCGTGTTAGCGCCCTTCATGGACCACCGCATCGTGATGCTGGGGACCGGAAATGCATTCCTTCCCCACGGCAGACATCATTCGTTTGCGATGTTCGACGGCCAGCACATCATCGACGCCCCTCCAACTGCCCTCATCGGCATGCGAAGAATCGGTTCTTCGCCGGCCGACCTCCGAACGATCTTCGTGACGCACGTCCACGGTGACCATGTCTTCGGATTTCCGTTCCTTTTGCTTGAGCGAAAATACATCTCCGATCGAGAGCAATTACTCCCCTTACGCGTGGTGGGCTCACCCATCGTGAGAGAGCGACTGACTCAGTTGTGCAAACTCGCCTTCCCTGGTTCATTGGAAAGTATCCTTGAGACAGTTGTATGGGACGAACGGGCTGTTGGAACAACCGACGACGGTTGGACTTGGGAACGCTTTGAGGTTCATCATGAAGATGCCGTAGACCCTCACGGCTATCGCTTCGAACATCGGAGCGGTGCGAACTTTGTCCACAGCGGAGATTCGGGCCCATGTGATTCACTTCATGAAGCGATTGAACGGTCTTCTATCGCCGTCCTTGAGATGGGCTTTCCCGATTGGGTTCCCTCAACACATCATCACAAGCCAAAAGATGTTGAAGCATTGGCGCTACGATGTCCGACCCCGTTAGCCATTACGCACACATTCATCGATGAGGCCACGAAGTTTGAGACCACGCTAACCAAGGAATTCCCTCAACTCCCTGCCCATGTTACCCAACTTTCAGACGGAGCCACCATCGTGTGGGAAAAAGATGCTTGGAACATTAAGAATTCAACAGACGTTTTCTGATGGCTTTGAATTGTTCTTTTTTCTTTTCCACCTGCTATCTTTATATCAGCATATGAGCCGTTCCTTGTTCACAAATCACTGCCTTCCAAAGGAAGTAGTGGACAGGCATATAAGGGGGACTCGGACTCAAGGCACATATGGCGTTGGGTCCGAAATGGACCCTTTGCTGTTAGGTATAAAAGCGAGGTGAAATTGAATGGAGGACAACATCTTCGACAAGTTCATTTCGCAGAAAACTCTCTTCAAAAACAAAGAGAATCTCCGCCATAATTACCGTCCGAACCAGCTCCCACATCGCAATGAAGAAATTGATACGATTTCCTACAACCTTTGGGAAGCTCTGAAAGGACACATTCCTTCAAACATGACACTCTATGGCGTAACTGGGGCTGGTAAAACTGCGGTCACAGCATATGTCTGCCATCATCTCAAAGCCAAGGGAGAATCCATTGGGAGCCAGGTTGAATCCATTATGGTGAACTGCCGCCAAATTGACACACAATACCGAGTGCTCAGCCACATTGGTAACTCTCTCCTGGAATCCTACGAACAAGACGAGATCCCCTTCACTGGGTGGCCAACCGACCGTGTCTTCAACGAATTGGTCCGCAGAATGGACCAGCGAGGCGGTGTTTTTGTCATCGTACTGGATGAAATTGACCACTTGGTGCGAAAGGTAGGAGATGACTTGCTGTACAATTTAACCAGCCTCAACTCCTCGCTCAAGAAGGCACGAGCTTGCGTAATTGGCATTTCAAACGACTTGAAATTCACTGATTTCCTCGACCCGAGAGTCCGCTCAAGACTTGGCCAATTGGATGTCCTGTTCAAGCCATATGATGCAGAGCAACTCCAAGATATTCTTCGCCAACGCGCCCTCGAAGGGTTGAACGAAGGCGTCATCGGACCGGGTGTTATCGAACTTTGCGCCGCCCTTGCTGCTCAAGAACACGGAGATGCACGATGCGCATTGGACCTCTTGAGAATCTCTGCAGAAAAGGCAGAGAAGGAAGGCGAAAATTCGGTGAATCAAAACCATGTCCGAGTGGCCCAGAGTCAAATTGAAGCCGACCAAATGACACCCGTTATCTCAACGCTACCGAGTCAACAAAAATTAGTGCTGGCTGCTGTTTTACTCAATGAACAAAATGGACTCAAAAATGTCCAAACCGGACAGGTCTACGACATTTACCGTCAAGCCTGCAAACACATCCGACAAAACCCACTCACGCAACGCCGTATTTCAGGCCTCATTTCAAATCTCGATATGCTTGGATTGGTTACTGCCCGAACCGTGAGTAAAGGGCGTTATGGACGCTCCAAGGAAATTAATTCCTGCATTCCAGCGAACATCAATGCACCTGAAATCATGAAGGTCGCTGAAGAAGAAATGGCACTTGTCTTTAGGGCAGCATACCATCATCAAACCTCGCTCTGAAGCGTCGTCATGGTTGGATTTTCTCTCTTTCCGGTTCGGTGTGCTTAAATGCATCTCGTCAGTCCGCAAGAACATGAGCGACGACAATGTCAGCGTTGATTCGTCTGAAACCTCCAGTGATGGAACGGTTCCATTCTATTCCAACTGGTTCATCATCCTCGGTGCTTGGGGGCTTCTGTTGGCTGTTCTCAACATGTTTAGCATGGCTCACCCTACGCAGCATATCTCTTGGGGAGGCTTGTTGACCTTCGAAGCCACAAATGCAGCATTTGGCGAAGCACGAGATGGTTTTCATTTTGAGGTCCTTGGCGATACGGTTTTCATGGTATTGTGTGTAGCATTGCTCTACTTCGGATTCAAGCCAATCAACGATTCTGGCAACACCTCATCGTGGTTCAGTGGCTTGGTCGTCAACGACACATGGACTGCTTTGGGCGACATGAACGTCGGTGGCGGACAGCGAACCATGGCTGCTTGGTGCCTCTTGCTCGGATTTGTGTTTTATTTCTGGTTCGGCATCAAACACGATGGTTGGATTGATGTCGGTGTTTATTCAGTGAGCATTGCTTTGATTGCTACAGGGTTCGCTCTCAATCATGCAAGCCGTGTCCCACCCGGTGATGAAAACATCGATTGATCAAGGCTTCGAACGGAACAACCTTCGATGCCCATGACGCCCCAACATGGCGTCCATGCAACCCAACAATGTGCCTTGCCAGAGTGCAATGCTCCATCGGATTGTTAACCAACGCACACCGATCATGACTCTCAATTTACCTTTGGTCGAGGAGTTGATCACTTCACGATTCACAACACCCAACGATCCGCGCCACAAGATAGCCTCATGGAGCATCAACAGAATCCCTGAAAGCAAAATACCCTGGGTTTGCCACAGCTCAAATGAATCAGGCGTATCGATAATGCCTCCGGCCGATGAAAGAAGCATGGGGAGGCTGAACCCTGCTATCAACAACCAAATCGGAAAGAGTAAGACGACCATTGTTGAACTCCCGAGAAAATCGAATGCAGGACCTTTTCGTTTCCGCCTCGGGTAGTGACGGAGAATTCGAACGTGAGCTCTTGCATCACGACGGCGTTTGTGGAGGAAGAGAGAGGTTCCTGTTTCAGGAACGTGCCGTACCAAAGCATCTGGAGCGTAAACGATGGTACCCCCCGTTTCGAGGAGCCGTAAGCTTACCTCCATATCCTCTGCATGATACCAATTAGGGTCAAATCCCCCAATCATACTCAGAGACTCACGATGAAACATTGAGCAAGGACCGTTTGCTAAACTCGTTCTTCTCGGTCGCGATTGGTATTTTGAGGCAATTTCGACGGAACGAATACGGCTTACGAGGTCTTCTGCTCGTTCAAAGACAGTACGCCCTGTTACGGCGACTACTTTTTCGACATCGTCAACAGGGTTGGCCGCCATGACGAGGTTTGTAATCCAATCATGTTCGGGGCGCACATCAATGTCGGTGATGGCCACCCATGTCCCTTTGGCATGTTCAACCGCCCAGCTACGGCCTGCAGACAAACCCAATGCTGCTTGGTGATGAACACGAACAGGTGGGCCACGTTGACCATCTGGATCGTGCCAATGTTTGGCACGTTCAGACCCACCGTCTGTCGAGCCATCATCGACAAGGAGAATTTCCACATTTGGATAGGTTTGTGAAATAAGAGCATCAAGGCAACCATCAATCCAATGGTCTCCATTTCGCACACATACAGTGATCGAAACAAGCGGATGTTCCACTCATTCCACCTCAAAATATTCCAATAAGCGGCGGCATCGTTCTTTGGTGGCCAAGCTTGTCAATTGTACCACGACCCCCTGAGCTGGTTGCCCGTAGACAACGATGGAGCCGATGGGGGCAAGAAGATGAGCGTAAAGTGGCGCGAGGTCTTCTTCTCCTTCGACATGAATCAAGCAAGGTTCTTCCTCATCGATTGCTTTTTCAAGCGCCATGAGAAGCGATGGAGTCAATGTACCGGGTGGATTCTCAGCAGAGAGGCTGTGAGCGAAGGAACTGGCGTCAACCAGTTCATGTTCAGGAAGTTGTGTTCGTTTTGTCTGTCCGTCAATCAGTGCAATGTCGGGAATGATGTCGATTTCTAGCATGGTTCGTACCGTCACATCTCCTACTGCAATCAACATGTTCTGGCCCAAAGAACGGTCTTCCAATGCAGCATACATCGCTATGTCCGGAGCATCTTCAGGACCTTCAAAGAGGGTTCCCATTGGCGTTTTGAGTTCTTGGTCCAGGCCCGGATGCATTAGCAATACATTCTGTGCCATGGTGGAACTTACCCAAGGATGGCCTTCTGTGTCGATTTTCCCATTGCGTATTCGAGAAGAACTGATGATACCTCCACAATGATCTGCGAGATGCTCAACTTCGATGATATGCAAGGGTTGTAAGTTGTTGGCTTTTCGTAATACATTGATGTGTTCGCATTGGCCACGTGTCTCTGGAGTAGCAACGATGCAGTCTGCGCTGGGATGTTCGGGTGCTGGACCCTGAGAGTCGTTGAGTTCAAACACAGTTCCACGCCGAGGCGCATGCTGTTCAATCCACTGCAAGAGGTGTTCGCGCCGTGTTTCAAAGGATTCGATATTGGCCGCTTTAGTATCTGCCATGCGATCGCTTGTAATATGAATCTCAAGATGAGCTGCTTGACGTTCAGCCGCACCGAGTAAGAGACGGTGCCCTGCATGAAAGCGATCAAAGGTGCCACCAACCAAACATCGGTGAAAGCGGTAGGCGTCCTCCATGAACAACGGTTAGGACCAACAGCCTTTGAGGTCATCGCAACATGGAAGCATTGAGAAGAGGTTTTGGAAAACTGTGCCCCGACACCTAACGGCCTCGTTCATCGTTTCCTCGGAGGCCTGACCCTCGGCATCGGGGCGTTCTGTCCGGTAGGGTGGTTGTCTTGAGGTCATCCTCTCGTCATCCAAGGACCCATAACCTACCGATGGTTTACCGCATTTGCACCGGGAATCACGCCCCGAAGGGTCATCCCAGTCTTCGATTTGCGGCCGTACTCATGGTGTCAGACGTCATAGCAATGTTTCACAGTAGCTCAGCCCGATGTTGCAGGTACGGTAGCATCGGCTCAAGACGACTCTATATCACTTCATCGGTGATACAGGGGGCATTCTATGGGCAAAACTTCTCCCAAACAGAACGCGCCCAATGGCTTCGTCACCGTGTTGCATGACACTAGGCCCAATTATTGGCCATGATTCAATCGGTTGAACGAGCCATGCCCCGTCACCATGCGAGGATAAAATAGGGACAGGAAGTTGATGGTCACGGGCATAAATCGCCTCAAAGAGGTCCCGTAGCGGTAGTACACCAGGCCCTTCGGGCAACAAATGAACACCGATAAGTTCCTCGGCAGTTAATTGACACCCTTGGTGGCGAATTTCATGACCTGGGAAACCGCACCGTTCACCTTCAGTCCGACCAAGAATGGCAAGCCACGGCATCGGATGTTGGCTCAACCAGACTCGCCCGGATGCCGTATTCAATTGATTCACAATCCATTCGTTTCCGTAAGGTAGCCACCATGAACTCGGGAGTGAAGTCATGATTTGTCGTTGAAGTTCTGTCGCCCAAGGGAGATTTTGAAGGAGGGCATCAACGCCTCGTGACCAAAGATGAAGCAGCGATGATTTTGGATGAATTCGCGCAGCCTTGAGACATGTATCCAAGCGGGTGTCCGTTGACTCATTTTTTGGTGAACCAAAGAGATGTTCAATGACTTCGACAGCCATGTAAGGCCTATCCAGCCAGGAAAGAAGAGCTTGGTCAAACAAATCACGGTAGGTTTCGTCAGCCAAATGGAGGCTGGCCACAAGGGCTGTTGCATACCATGGTGCGATGGGCGATTCTTCGAGTGCTTTGGCGAATGAAAGAGCCACTTTAGGCGCATGAGGAAGGTTTGCCTTGAGCCGTCGTAATGCGAGAGTTTGCCATTGAACTGTACCTTTCGCAATGGCTTCTGGAAGATCAACCAATTCAAGAGCATCAACCTTGAGCAAATCTGCCCATCCCTCTGGAAGGTCGGTGTGGATGCGCAACCATCGCTGAGCACGTTCACTTTCGGGCGAGGCAATCCATGCTGCCAACGGATGAGATGATTCAAGTTCGTTTGCCATACGGGAATCTCCCTTAGGAAAGACATGCAAGCTACGGGAAAGTGCGTCCCCATGCCTTCCTTTTGGAAGTGGAGAGGTGTATGTTGATGCCTGATTCAGTGTCAAAGGAGACAATAATTCAGCAGCATTGCTGGGCATGTATTCGCGAGGAGGAGAAGGTGATTGTGCAGGTGAAGAAGGTGAATTAAGGACAATAGGTAAGGAGATGTCACGACCAATTTGAGCATACACTTCTGCTAGATTTGGAGAGGTTGTGAGGTGCGTTGAGTTTCTCGATACCGAACGCCCTGTACCTCGCCGAGTCATGAAAATCCTGCATTTTGGGTGGAACGTTAGTCGGTGATGGAAGTCTTCATCTGGTTCATCGAAGGGCCAGTCGATGACACACGGCCATTGAGAGTCTTGAACGAGATACAAAATGAGTGCCGATAAACCATTTACAGACATCCCATATGTATCGATGGTGCCTTCGTTGACTTCATCAACGGACCAGTCAACGTCCCCAAAGTCGGAAAAGATATCTTTTCTCAGGGATTGAGGAAGTTTTGAAGTATTCTTGAGTAAGTCAGAGCTGATGGATGTGTACATTGCTTCAATTCGGTCCGCTGACATCCTTGAATGGCGGAGACTCAACCATTGGCGAAGAAGAGGGATTGGAAGATGACGGTCTCGTCGCCCCTGTCCGTCGGTCAGGCAAATGGCTCGACTCCCCAAGGCCTCAACCACAAGGGAGCGGTCCAGTTCATGTGGCAAATGTGCAGTAATACCGCTGGGAGGAAAGTATTGCAGCGCCGTACCTGAAACTTGTCCGAGACAATGACTCCCATTGAGGAGGAACTGTGGTGGATGTTGAGGTTGCGAGGCGTTTGAGAACCATTGACCTTCAATCAGAGTGGTCAATGGAGCCTGTTCGAGCACTTTTCCACGGGCTAGTCCGATCTTTGTAGGAGCGTTGCCAAAATCTGCGAGTGTGCCGGATGTGGTTGCTGAAGGTGGCGTCGTAGGAGAAAAATCATCCAACATATACCACTTGAGTTTGTCAACCGGGAATAAAATCCACGTCCCCCCTTGATTTCCTGTGGAAGTTTGCCCTTCGTGATTCATGGCATCTGGGATGAAAAAAAGTGAAGATGATGGAGGTTTGACATAACCAAGAAGCACGTTTGATGATTCGGATTGAACAACCACCCCCTCGGTATTTGCAGGAATGACACTCACGTGACGCTTCAATTTCTCCAAGCCATCGTTTTCCAAGCGCTCAAGACCCGTTTGACTGAGATACATTGGGGCGTTTCGCAACCCCCCTGATTCATCACGAACAACATAGCCATGGGTACGCAGTTGCCGGCATGCAAGCGAGGCGTGCGGCATCCGCATGTCGAATTGCTTGGCGATTTCAGAAACCGTGCTCGGCCCTCTGCTCAACCAAAACAGGATCTTCCGGTGTGCTGCCGAACGAATGCTTCCAGACGGCATCACCAGTCACCTCATCCTTAGCGTAATTTTCATGCTTGATAAATCCTACTCTTTTCAAGTTAATTAGTTACATTTAGTTAATGATTTCCACTCGAGAAGTGTTCATTTACTTACTCGCCCCGCCCATGATGTAGAAATAACACCGATATTTTGTCATCAAGTGTAACCAAATCGTCAGTTGAGGGAGGAAGCATTATATCAGCGGCCTCGCTCCTGTAAACCAGCGGCACATAATCACTTGAGCCACCAATAAAAACGACAGGAGGAAAGAACATGAAGACAACACGCATCCGTGAAAAAATCAAGAAATTTTTAGGCGACCGACCACGTAATACCGCTGAGATTTTGGAATACATCAACAGCACCATGCGTCATGGTACAACCAGCCAACAACTTGGCAACGTACTCTCCAAAGACAAAGACATTGTCAAGGTTGGATACATCAAGCGCTCCGGGATCCTCTCTGGCGGCTACGATATTTGCGAGTGGGCCACTCGAAACTGGGTTTCCGAACATTGCCCAGAATGGATTGAAGGCACACCTATCATCGTCGATAGTGAAGGCAATTTCACTACCGGTACGACCAAACTCTGAACCCACGCCCGGGAACCTGCCTCAACATGAGGCCGTAAGGAAGTTCGACGGATTGTTGTTGCGAAGCTGGAGATTCATGTGCCAGCTCCCAAAATTGACACATCCACATCGTTTGAGGTATGAACGGATGCTTAGCTCACAACCAACTCACTGAGCGAATCTCCCAAGAATGAGAGTCCTGTATTGATTCAGTTGCCTTCGAAGATGGCCATGGCCGTATCGACGGATGCACCATCGCAGATGATAGCATGGCAGGCTGCGGTCATACGCACTGCTTCTTTCGTTTCTTTTTGGTGAATGTTACGTCCAGTAGCAGCACCTTTGCATCCAGAGATGTTGATTTGGTCATGAAGGCGTTGAAGGAACTCTCGAGGAGGCAGTGTTCCGCCTCCCGAGCAGATAATCCGTGTACGGCCTGCAGCCTCAACTGCGATTTTGAAGGACTCTGCCTGTGTCATGCCGTCCCATGCTTCAGGATAGTTGACTTTCGCGAAATCTGCACCGAGGCAGGCTGCGACGCCTGCAGCTCCAGCGATAAGTTGCGGGTCTTTCTCATTGGGAACTGCTTTCCCTCGAGGGTACATCCAAACAACGGAGATCATGCCTTGTTCGTGAGCTTGCCGGATGAATTGCGCCGCTTCAGTGAGCATTTCATGCTCGTATTCGCTCCCAATGTAAACGGTGTAGCCAATTCCAACGACGTTGATACCATTGTGAATGAGGGACATCACATCGTCCATGTCCCAGAGAGCCTGGGAGACTGGATCGCGCTGTCCAGTTTTGACCATGTGGGATTTTGAGTTGAGCTTGACCAAATAAGGAATGTCAGGATGGTCTCGCGCATACATGGAGACAAGGCCAAGTTGGCCTGCAAGGACACCAAGCGTTCCCGCTTCAAGCGTCTTCGCACCGATTTCAAACAAATGCGCAGGATCGTTGGAACTGAGCGGGACTGAGTCTCCACCGTCGTAGAAATCATCGTTCAAATGTTCGATTTTTTGATCGCAAGCAAAGAGGTTCATGGAACCGGTTCCTGCTGTTGCAGCCCGAAGATTGTCGAGATATGTTTCAATCAATTCATCAGGCACATCGCCCGGTACGTGGAATTCAGACATAGTAGTCAACCCGATTGTTATGTTCACTCGCCAGTAAAGTTTGCCACGCGCTTCTCAACGTATGCAGCAATGCCTTCTTTGGCGTCACTGCTGTTGAAGAGTGCAGCTTGGAGTTCTCGCTCAAGAGCAAGGTGGTACTCAAAGGGAATCTCTGGTCCTGTTTGACATGAGCGCTTGATGTTACCAACAGCCTTGACCGCCTTGTTGGGCAGTGTGAATTGGCTGCACCAGTCGAGAATGTCTCGGCGGAACTCAGCAGCGTCGCCTTCCCAGATGTGGTTGATGAGGTTGCAGGAATGAGCGTCCTCAAAGGACATCAATTCACCAGTGACCATCATTTCGAGTGCCTTTGCCTTACCGATGAGACGGGTGAGGCGGGCCGTACCGCCAGTTCCAGCGAGAACACCGAGATTGATTTCAGGTAGGCCGACCTTTCCAGAGTTCTTTCGAGCGATGCGGATGTCCGCTGCCATGGCGATTTCAAGGCCACCGCCAACGGCGTGACCGTTGATGGCACAAACCACGAGTTTTGCAGTCTGTTCAAGGCGAGACAGAGTCTCGTTCGCGTGAAGGCAGAAATTATACTTGAAACCAGGTGTGACGCTGTTGAGCATCTGGATGGACGCGCCCGCAGAGAAGAAGGATGCTCCGTTTCCTGTCAAAACGATGCACGTGACGCTGTCGTCGAAACGTGCACGGACAATTGCTTCGTCAATATCTCGCATCATGCCGTGCGTGTAGGTGTTGGGTGAGCGGTCGTTGGCCCCTTCAATAGGAGCACCCGCAGAGTTCGAAGTAAGTTCAATCACAGCGATACCGTTGTCGGTCACTCCGTAATTGACAAGACGGTTCGGCATCGGTTCGAGTTTCAATCCATAGAGGTCGCTCATACCTCTGCCCACACGGGAAGGCATTATGAAGAAATCGCTGCCTTTTCTTGCGCTTGAACTTCACTTTCGTCATCGTTAGCGAAGGATACATGGCCGCCCTGACGACGAACTTGTTTCCACTGCTCTCCAATTGCCTTTGCTTCATCAGAAGGCTCCCAATGGTCTCGCTTCAAGGCAGGCCGAAACGGAAGGCGTCGCACCCCACGGCCCATCGCCTTGTTGTCTTTGACCAGCATGAACGGACTCACCAAACGATAGAGAAAACGTTTGAACAGTGTAGGGCGGAATAATTTACCAATCCAAATCAAGCCGTCTCCGCGTTTGTTTTGATCCTTCATCCAAGCCTTACACATTCGCTTGTACATACGGTCTCCGACGCGATTCATCAACCAACGATTGGCGACGCTGGTGCGGACATAGGGCATCAAATGGTGGCGTACATCGCGTTCATAGTCCCCCTCACCCAAAATGTCACGGGCAGCGAGAACCCCCGACCATACCGCCATTCGCATTCCGAAACCCCACATGAAATCCTGTAGACCACCGGATTCGCCAACGTAATAGCGGCCGTCCTGTTTGTAGTGCTGATTGATGGTAAAATCTCCTTTCCCACCCACACGTTTGATGGGTTGACGGTTCAGGTTGGGATAATGCCGCTCGTACCATGCAATGGTCTCGTTGAGAAAACGCTCGCTTTTCCGTTGCTTTCGCCACAAGCAGGTGCAAATCAAGCCCACTCCATCGATGATAATGAAGTATGAATAGGAGCCTGGAGCCAATTTATCGTTCAATTGAAAGGCGATATGATTGGGATGGTCGGTCTTGAAAATCTCTCCATATGCAACAGCTGAAGTTCCTTTAGGACCGCAGGCAATAATGGTACAGTCTTCCTCTTTGACTCGAGAACCATAGTGAATCGTTGCTCCGGCTTCAATCGCTTGTCGCTTGAAGCCTTGATCGATGGCGTGGTCCGAAGTTCCACGCTCAACGATTCTGTAAGCCACGCCCGAGGTCTTGGCTTGAGTGATGACGTCATCGGGGTGAATGAGGTCAACAGTATCAAAGGTAGTGGCTTTGAAGTTCGATGGAGCAAGACCCCATTCTTCGAGTTGCTCGAAAAAATCTTCGTCCATGCTCCAGTTTTCGAGGGCTTGGAAATCTCCGTCAAAGCGGGCCCCTGAATCTTGTCGAATGTCATGGACGTGGACTTCACGACCTGCTCGCGCAAGGAGGGTTGCTGCTGCCAACCCTGACAGCCCAGCGCCCATGATGTGGACGGGTGGATACTGGCTTTGAGCGTCGGCCATGGTGCGCCATGGAGGCGTGAGGTTTGAATGATGTGTTCTCGTCGTGTGGGCATGGCCGAGCGCATCGTGGTTGAAGAAGCACGGACCGTGCTTGACCCTGACGCATTGCTTCAGCAACTCTACACCGAAGGTTGTGGAGCCGTGGTTAGTTTTGTTGGACTCACCCGCGGCATTGATGACGGGACAGAGATTCTTCGATTGGAATTCGATGCGTGGCATGAACAATTGCATCCAGTCTTGCTCAACCTTGCCACAGTTGCGGCGTCAACCTACGGGCTTTTGGGAGTAGCAATGGCACACCGCACGGGTGCCGTTGGGCCCGGAGAACCAATCGTCGCCATTCATGTTGCCAGTCCACATCGTAAAGAGGCCTTTGAAGCCTGTTCGTGGCTCATCGATGAATTGAAGCGCCAAGCACCCATTTGGAAGAAAGAAGTCACACCTTTAGGATCGACATGGAAAGAGGGATTAGGATGAACAAAACAAGCATCGAAGGTATCGTTGAAATTGGGGGAAAACCAGTCGTTGAGCGGAGGGCGAAGGCAAAGGGAAGACTTTGCCTCCATGCATCCACCAAGCAAGCCATTGTGGACGGAGAGATCAGCAAAGGAAATGTTTTGGAAGCCTCGACCATTGCTGCAATTCAGGCTGTCAAGGATACACCACGTATTATTCCACATTGTCATCCAATTCCACTGGAAGGAACGAAGGTCGAATGGACGTGGGAGGGCAATGACCTCTGGTGCCAAGTTCAAGTTTCTGCCCACTACAAGACGGGCATTGAAATGGAAGCCCTTACCGGTGTCGCAGCAGGTCTTCTGTGTGCCTTTGACATGGTTAAATCATTGGAAAAAGACGATGATGGACAATACCCCACTGCCATGCTAAACGACCTCTGTGTGGTTGAAAAATTCAAAGGAGCATCAACCGTTTGATTCATGGCATTGCCGCGAGTCCCTGCGTATATGGGCATGACCACGGACCTATCACACCATTTCGTCGAAGCGGTTGACCAAGCCGCTATTGCTAGCGCTGCGTGGCGCGGCAAGGGTGACAAAAATGCAGCTGATGATGCTGCGGTTGAAGCCATGCGCCGTACCTTTGACACCGTGCCTTTTGACGGACGTGTTGCTATCGGCGAGGGAGAACGGGATGAAGCACCGATGCTCTACATTGGTGAACCCCTGGGTTCATTGATTGGGCAGGAAGGAGCACCGAAAATTGATATCGCTGTTGACCCCTTGGAATGCACGAATAATTGTGCGGACAATTCCCCGAATTCAATTGCAGTGCTCGCAGCAGCCCCCCGAGGAACCTTGTTACACGCACCTGATTGCTACATGGACAAATTAGCAACAGGCCCTCTTTTGGCAGACCATGTTGCCCTCGACGGTGGAGCCACGTACAACATTGAACAAGCGATGCACGTCCTTGATTGCAAAGCGGAAGATGTTCGTATCGTAGCGTTGGACCGTGAACGCCATCACGACTTATTCAAAGAAATCCGTGCAACGGGTGCACAACTCCACCTCATGGGAGACGGTGATGTTTCAGGCGCCATCTGGGCAGCCAAGAGC
>QQSD01000010.1:59459-62963 GCA_003602485.1 Candidatus Poseidoniales archaeon
ATTCGTGGCTTGGGTGGACTGTTCGAAGGTCGCCTTGTGTTCCGCTCAGATGAAGAAGAGGCACGTGCAGAAACAATGGTCAACGACGACCTCACTCGATTGTGGAAAGCTCATGACCTCTGTCAGAGTGAGGATGCAATCTTCGCTGCCTCTGGTGTATGCGATGGATACCTTCCTGGAGCCATACTTGGTGAAAGCACGACTACGACCTTCAACGAATTGATTGACGTCAGCCGAAAAACCGTGATTCAAAACGAAGAAGTTCGCCCAAGAACGCTGTAAGGGGCAGAACTATGGCACAACAACTCCGTATTGATGTCCGACTACCAGAAGGACATTGGGCCGGTGATGTGACACGAATTCATCCGAAAGCAACCTTGCGAATTGAACAACACATGCCCTTGGGAAAAGGGCGTGGGACAGCTCGTTGCTGGGCGAACGTACCACTAGACGAAACCATCACACAGCACGATGGAATTGACCGATTGACTCCACTTGAAGACGGCTATTTTAATGTCGACATCTCGGCAGGTGGAGGTGGTTTCCTTCGCCCTCTCATCGACTTAGGAGTCGTCCCACGAACACCCTTTGAGGTGCGGGACGGATGGGTTGAATGGACGGTCGAAGGGCATCGACAACAGATGCGTGATTTGATCAATCGATTCCGTTCCGATGAGATACCACATCGTTTGCTATCAACGAGAAGTACGGGTCCAAGACTGCTTACACCACGCCAACGTGAAGTCTTTGAAGCAGCATCTCGAGAGGGGTATTGGGACGTCCCTCGTCGGATTAATTTGACGGAATTAGCAGGCTTGCTCGGCATCGCTAAGTCAACCCTTTCGAATCAACTCCAGCGGATTGAGTCAGCTGTGTTTCATGCCTTCACCGATGAAATCCGACGGCAAAGCCCCTAACATGTTCAGGCGAACATGTTCGTAAAGGGTATAAGGAGGTCGCCGACTAGGTTGCAGCATGGACAACCTACCGAAGACCTGGGATGACTGGACTGAGAATTTCAAAGCCTGGCAGGACAATGTCGGCTACAAGCGTGAATGGATGGGAGATTTTGACCTCTCTATCCAATTCGATTGGGAACGTGCTGGTGAACAAATCGAGTACGGAGATTACACCGGACGTGCAAAGTGGGAACGCTCGCTTCAGGTCCCCCACCAAAGCATGCGAGACGCTCTCGTGAGCATGATCACAGTACAAGGAGACACCGAGTTCGCCTCAGTCGAACAGCAACGTCACCTGCTTGCCACCGCTCCGACCGATTACGATCGCTATGCAGCCGCTCGAATCATGGCCGAAGAACAGCGCCACGGTTGGCAAATGGCCTATTTGCTCATGACCTACTTCGGCCAGCAAGGACGACGGGAGGCACAAAAACTCCTCGAGCGCAACGCCCAAGACGGAGACCGCCTCCTCGGAGCATTCAACCGACCCATGCCACACTGGCTGGACTTCTTCTGCTACACGATGTTCGTAGACCGTGATGGTAAATTCCAACTCGGTATGCTTTCAACATCGGCTTTCAAGCCACTTGCCGCCAGCATGGGCCCCATGCTCAAAGAAGAATCATTCCACCTTGGAACCGGTTCCAATGGATTGCGTCGTATCATTAAGGCTGGAGTCATTCCACTTGACATGCTACAACGCTACATCAACAAGTGGGTTTCAACAGCACACGACCTCTTTGGCGTTGATGAGTCCTCATCTGCTCACTGGGCATATGTCTGGGGTATCAAAGGGCGCTGGGATGAGCGTAAGAAACTCGAAGCTGAACTTGAAGTTTCCAAAGAGACCCTCAACGAAGAAGCTCGACAACACTACCATGACGAAATCGTCCTTGAAGTTGAGAAACTCAACGGCTATCTCCCTGAAGGCGCTACAAAACTCTACGTCCCACACGAGAATTTCCACCGTGAAATCGGTCACTTCAAGCGTCAACGCATGACCGTTGAAGGCGTGGCTTTCGAGGGTGATGATGCTGCATGGGAGACTTACATGCACAACCACTTCCCAACCGCTCAAGACGAAGAAGACCTCAAGGCATTGTTTGAACAACAATGGGTGGCTGAAAAGCCAATGACTGCTCGCCAAATCGCCTCTGGCATTGGTGCAAGCGCCTGATGTTCATTCGGGTTGATTTGTGATGATTCCAGTTGCTCTTTATGGCGTGAACGCTGAAATGTGCGAACGCTTCTATGAGGCACTTCCTCAGTTGGTTAACGACGCCTATGAGGACAAAGCCTACATCGAATCGCTCTATGCTATTGAAGCCGATCACTCCATTGACCACGTGAGAATTGCTGATGTCTGGTCTGACCGCGACCCCTTTGCCTGGCCTGAAGATGTTGTGAATGAAGTCGAAATGGTTCTTCGTACCACGAATTATCCCGACGTGGCTTTACTTGAACACTTGATGACACTCGATGACGTGGATGCTCAACGCCTCTCGGAGTGGATGCACTTTTCGACCCATCTCTTTCCAATCTACTCTCAAAAAGCCTGTGAAGCGCTGGGTCGCATGGGGTTGGAAACACCTTACAAACCCAAAGACATCGCAAGCTATGGCCTCTACGTGAGTAGAATTGAAGGCCTCAAACTCCATGCCCCTGCTGCTGGACTTCCCGAAATCGGGCTCCCCCGAACACGGATGTTGCAGTTGGGCTTGGAGCGATTTGAATGAAGCATGCAAGTCTTCACTTCAAACTCGTCTTGGTTGCTGCCATCTGGGGATTTGGCTGGCCTGCTGGACGGGTTGTGGCTGCTGATGTACCCCCCATCACCGCCGCATGGATCCGTTATGTCATGGTCATTGTTCTCTTTCTAGCCTACCTCAAATGGTCCAAACAATGGGTGCTACCCTCCCGATTACAATGGCGTCAAATCACCTGGATCGGTTTTTTCTCGACCTTTCTCTACCAGGTCCTGTTCATGTATGGAATGGGTTACACTGCCGCAGGTGATGCATCACTCATGATCACCTTCAACCCACTATTTACCGCCATTTTAGCCGTATTTTTCCTCAATGAAGCAATGACACGACGCTTGCTTGGTGGACTGTTAATGGCATTGGCTGGCGTAGCAATCCTCTTTCTAGCATCCCCCAATACCGATATCCCAGCCGTCGACCGATGGATTGGAAACGCCTTCATTGCAGGTGCAGCTCTTGCATGGGCGAGTTCTACAATTTTCATGAAAAAGATCATGACCAATATTCCAGATGATGCAAGCGCACCTCTCAGTCCGCTTCACCTCACCGTATGGTCATCTGTGATTGGCTTTTTGATTCTCACGCCCTGGGCTGGATACGAAACCTACAACCTCGGGTTTGAGGCGCCAAGTCAGGAAGCATGGTTGGGCATTGTTTTCCTCGCCGTATTTTCAACGGTGCTAGCCTACGTGTGGTTTGCTGAAGGCATCCGCACTATTGGTGCAGGAAAGTCAGCATTCTATGTCTATTTGGTCCCACCCTTTGGAATTCTGAGCGGTTGG
>QQSD01000011.1 GCA_003602485.1 Candidatus Poseidoniales archaeon
CAAATCCGGGCGGGCCCACCATTTTTTTCTTCTGTGTGGACACTTTCTGCGACGCGAGGCCTTTGGTTTGATATGGCCTTACCTTAACGCACGGTCATGCGAACACGTAACGCCCTCGCTCTGACGGCTCTTCTTTTGATGATGTCACTGTCTCCAGTCATCTCAGCCGCTGACAGCACGGTCACCGTCAACACAACGTGGTCGGGCAGCATGACCCTGACGGGAAACGTGACGGTGGCACAGGGTGCAACCTTGACCGTAGCCTCAGGTACAAGTATTGATGCTGGCGAATACGGTATTCTTGTTGAGGGGCATTTGGACGCCGACGAAGCCGTGTTTTTCTCTTCTGTCCCACCTCTTACACAAGGCTCCCACGGGCAAGGTCTGTGGCCTGGGATTGAAATCGCAGCGTCAGGTTCTGCTGAACTCAACAACGTCACCATCGCCAATGCTTCTGCAGCGCTCCTCGTTCGTGGAACTTTGGAAGGTTTTGACCTGACTTTCAACGACGCCTACAGAGGCTTGAGCCTTCTTGGCGGCCAGGCGGCAATCGACGGTGTTGACGCTCACCGGATGGATTACGAAGCCTTCTACATCGATGGCGGCAGCCTCTCCCTCAACGACGCAGTTGCAGTTGAAGTTGCAGTTGGTATGGACGTTAACGGAGACGTCAATGCCTCACAGGTCACGATTCACGAAGCAGGTGTAGGAATCAGGACCTCCGGAGGACACCTCAATGCTACTGGAATAGGAATCGTCAATGCGAGTGTTGGATTTGCCACAAAGGCAGGTGCAACGACGACGGTTTCAAGCGTGTACGCAACAGGAGTCTCCCTCGCCGTGGACGCAAGTGATACCGACGGACTTGCCATCACAGATGCCGTAATGGAAGGCGAGCGGATGCTTGTAGCCCAAGGGGCGACTTCAATTGCGATGGATGACGTATCCTTTACTGCAGACGGTCTTGAATTACGTTATGTTCTCGATGCAAGGTGCAATGGTTTGTGCTCGTTCAATCAGGTCACGATCAGCGACGCGAAGAAGGGTGTAGCATGGTCTGGCACCGGCACCTTTGATGTGACCAACAGTAGTTTCCATGGTGACATGAGGGCCATGGAAGCGTCTGGTGACGGGCACCTCATGCTTGAAGACGTCACGCTCACATCCCCAATGACCGCCCTTGCCGTCCAAACCCCCACGAGCATGCTTTCCGACGTTCACATCGCCCTCACATCATCAGAAGGTGTTGGCATTGACGTCCTGAGTGGGGAACACGATTGGGGGACCATCACCATTGAGAAACCATTCCTATCCGGCGATACATCTTCTCTTGGCATACGTGCTTGGTACAGCAGCATCGAAGCCGAACGACTGACGGTGCGAAATCTTTCAACAGGCCTTCATCTTGAAGACACGTATGCTCATGTTTCCACTGCCGAATTGAACATTGGACATGCATCAGGTTTGCACCTCATCGATTCATCCTATGTAGGTACGACCTTGACGACGGTTGCGCAAGATGAAGGCGTCTTGATGGAAGGTCCATCGTCCATCCAGCTTCACGATTGGACCGCTCAACTTCATGATACGCCCCTCATGATGGCGACAGGAAGCGAAGGCGTGATTCGTTCGTTCTCTCCAGTCAACACGGCAACCACCTCTTCAGACGCTCTCGGTGATGGCGTTCTGTACTACGGAAGTACGGGCAATCCTTCAATTTCAGTTTCTACAGCCTACGAGTTACTCGAAACACCTGTGACCTTTACCGACTTACAAGGCAACCCTGTTGAAGCCGACATAGAAGTCCACGGCTTTGCTTTGGCGAGCAACAGTAACGGGGCTATCACCCTTCCACTGGTCAGCACAGGTTCAGTTGTTGATGCGACCCTTGACGGCGCCGGTGTTCGCGTGACACTCTACGGCGGCCAAACAGGGCAGTCCGTTCAAGTTCCGGTGATTCCACAAGGGGATTGGACTCTCACTTCTGGTCAAGATGTTGTCTTAGGCCCTCGCCCTGACGGACAAGCACACCAACTCAACGGTGACCTTGTAGTCAGTAATAACGCAAAACTCACGCTTCAGGAGACCACCCTGGTCGTCGGACAAGTCAACGATGTCACACTACAGGGGAGTGCAGAACTTATCGGCCACGATGCCACACTCCAAGCAACCGTGATTCAAGCCAGCGGCAGCAGCATGCTCCAAGGTACAGACGCTTCCGCATTATCCATTCACGGTGACGTTGAATGGGCGTGCATCTCGAAACGAACGGTCAACTCCCTGATGGTTTCTGGAAATCTCACGGTTCAACCGAGTTGTGAAATCGATTTCTATGGCGGGCAAGTTACCGGACTCATCGATGCCCGTACGGGTGCTGTATTCACCGCTTATTCAGCCCTTGATGTCACGGTGCTCGACAAAGGAACGCCGGTTGAAGGAGCATTGATTTCAATTGACGGGGCCGTCTCGTTCACTGATGTAGATGGCGAGGTTTCAACTTCAGGCGTTGCTCGAACTGTCACCGACAGCGGAGAAACATGGGCGGGGGTCAAAACAGTGACACTTCAGCGAAACTCCTTCTCCGACTTCGTCACATGGGATTCCAACCAAAGCCTCTCGCACACCTTCATGGCCTCAACGGTACCTTCAGGCACAATCACAGACTGGTTGGTGCTTGAACGCCAGTGGAGTCCCTACACACTCGACCAATCCCTCACACTCTCATCTTCTGCGACGATGACCATCCAAGACGGTGTATCATTGCGGATCGCTGAAGGGTCAACCATGACCATTAACGGAGTACTTGATGCAGGATCATCTATTCTTTCCTCAACCGGTTCAGGCGCTCGCTGGGGTGGCTTGGTCCTCGGCACTTCTGCAGCAGCCTCGATTGAACTCACGGGCACCGACCTCGTTGAAGCCACGCCTGCCATGACCGTTTCAGGTATCGGTGAAGTTCGTGCGGATGACGTGACCTTCGCTCGCTCTGGGGCTGATGCTCTGCTCTATGTTCAATCTGGGAGCAGTGCAGATGTGCTGCTGCGCAATTCGCACTTCCAAGACAGCGGAGATGGGTGTGTCAAACTCTTCCCTTCAAGCGGCACAGTTACCATGACAAATGTGACCTTTACGTCATGCTACGGCAGTGCGGTGTGGGCTCAACAAGTGCCACTGGCCCTCTCTGAGTTGATGATTGGGGAAGCAACGCCTCAAGGCCTTTCTCTTACCGGTGTTACAGGCTTTGTAGAGGACGTTGATGCATTATCTTTCGAGGGCGACCAGAGCATTATTTCACTCAATTCAATCGATGGTAATTTCATCCTTTCCAACGTGAAAGGTACCGTCACGGGGACCAGCGGAATTCAGGGCGATGCCAACCGTGAATTGGCCATTGACAACGTCCTCCTTTACGGGGCTCCGGCCCTTGACATTGATGATTCAGCGGGCTTGCTAAGCCACCTCGAACTCATTGGTAACAATTCAGGAACTGCATTTGTTTCTCATCACGGGCGCTCAATGGATAGCCTTGTTGTTGAACACCTCAATCTGTCAGGATACAGTGTCGGCCTCGGGTTACACCTCGACGAAGGCGAAATCAGTGCCCCCTTTGTTCTTCGTGATGCGATGATGACGGCTTCCACTACCATCTCAACCGAAGGCTACCCTGTTCGTCTTGAGCAAACAACATTGCTCGGAACTCTTGAAATGTATGGGGCAGAGGTTTCAGCAATTGACGGTAACGTCGGAACTGTCGATACCACAGAAGGCGCTACCTTCACCGCCTATCGGACCTTTGTTCTCGACGCTCGTCAAAGTGGTCAGCCCGTAGAGGCGAGTTTCAATCTCGACTTTGGCTCATCAATGATGAACAACATGCAGCTAACCGGTACGACAGTGGACGTTGAACTCCCCTATCGTACGGTGACTGATTCGGGCGAGACCATGGTGACTTCAGTGTCCATTACAGCCTCCAAGGCCGGCTCTCCCGCAACTACATTGACACTCACTTCGCCTGCCTCTGCAGACCCACTCGTCGTGTTCAACATCGCAGTGAATCAAGCACCAACGGTTGATCTCTTGGAGCCCTATGCGGGTCAACGAGTGATGGAATCCGAATCTATTCGGGCTACTGCTACGGCCAGTGACGACCTGGACGACGCCTTAGCGTTGACCTATTCTTGGAAGGTATATGACGCCCAAGGCAATGCAGTTCTGCAAAGTGGAAATGAGATGGTCTACAACATTACAGATTTGGCTGCGGGCTACTATGTAGTTGAGGTGAAAGCAACAGATTCGTACGGTGCCAGCAGCACTGCATCAAGGGATTTTGAATACACCCAACTTGATACCGACGGAGATTGGTCCTCTACCTGTTCAAGTGATACATGGTTTGACGCAACTACTGGAAAATCTTGTGGACCAAACGTCTACGACGAAGACGATGACAACGATGGATTCAGTGACAGCAAAGACGCCTTCCCTCTCGACCCCTGCGCTCAAGTTGATACCGACGGCGACACGCAGCCCGATGTTCTCAACTGTCCCGAAGGATACACCAGTTGGTTGACCGAAGACATGGATGATGACGGTGATGGAACACCGGATGCATTGGAAGGTACAACAAGTACGGATTCAGACACCAATCTGAACGCACTCCTTCTCGTTGTGACGCTCCTCGTCGTCGTTGTCTTGCTCTTCTTCGTTCGTCTCCGCCGAGGTGGTCCTGGCGATTTGACTGGACTTGACCAAACACATCTGTGAGTGGATGAACCATGGAGACCTACCTTCCAAGCGCAGAGGCCGTGGCGGTTGCAGCCGTGACAATCTTGGCTCTCATCGTGCTCTGGGATGCGTTTTGGTTAACACGCCAGCGCAGTGATGTACCCGAGTTAGGTAACCTTCCAGCGGGAGGCTTCGCTTGGGAAAGTGAGGGCGTTCATGAGCTCGTTCGGCAATGGGGAAACCTCGGTTCCATGGCAGCGATGATGGTGTTGCCTTGGGGGTTGCTCGAGGTCAGCGACACTCCGATGATCTACGCCATCATTTGGGATATCCTCCTTGCGCTTCATCTGATTTCTCTCGTGATTCCAAAGCGCTACGCCATCACCTCAACCCATCTTTTTGCTGATGGTCAGCGCTATGCTTGGGAACGTCTACGCTTGGCAAAACGCCAACCAAAGCGACGTATCATGCTGCTTCGAAATGGGTGGGGGCCTTTCGGGCCACTACCATTGGGAGGCGATGCAGTATCTCTCAAGACAGCACGTGCCTATATCCAAGCCATGGAACAAGCGCGACGCCTTCCAAATTCAATGGAAAGTGAATGATGCGTAGCCTCATGAGGCACCGCTTCTAGGGTGACTCATGGAATGGACACGAAGCGGAGATGATATCTTTCTACGATTGGACCCGGGCGAAGAGATTCATGCATCCTTGCAAGGCCTGGCAGATGAACTTGGCTTTGATGCTGCAGCCATCACCAGTGGAATTGGCAGAACTCGACAAAGTACGTACGGATACATGGACGACGACCACAAATACCACCGCGTGACCCTCGAAGGAGGCAGTGAATTGGTGACACTTCAGGGCAATCTTGCGCGTCGAGAATCTGGTGAGGCCTTTACCCACCTCCATGCCACGTTTTCCGATGATGACCTCAAGCCCCATGCAGGCCACATGTTCACTGCAACCGTTCACGTGGTAGCAGAGATTCACTTGCGTGTGCTAACCCACGCCATCATGACGCGCTGTCCGCTCGAGAACAGCGAATTTGTGGCTCTGAAATTTGATTGAGATATCAAAAAGCGATGCTTCTTATCCTGTCGTCTGCGTGTCCAACACATGAGCGGTGGTGCTGAGAAAACAGACGATTCGCCCGAGCGAATCTCCTTTCTCGCTGAACAAATCGCTCATCATTCAAACCTCTACTACAACCTCGCACAACCAGAGATTAGCGATGCGGAATTTGACCGGTTGTGGGACGAACTTAACCAGATTGACCCCCAACATCCACAGTTGAGTCGAGTCGGGGCCGACCTCGCACCCGGCAGCGTGAAGGTGGACCACCTTTTCCCGATGCGAAGTCTTGACAAAGCGACGTCGGCAGAGGAATTGAATCACTTTGTTAACGCCACCACTTCCGGAGCTACGCGGTTTCTCTCTCAACCCAAACTGGACGGTTCTGCACTCTCTTTGGAATACCGTATGGGCCGATTGGTTCGGGCGGCAACACGTGGCAGCGGTGAGCGCGGTGAAGACGTCACGCGAAACGCCCGTAAAATTGCCAACGTGCCTCATACACTCCCCATGAAGGTTGATGTCCATGTGAGGGGCGAGGTCGTCATGCCACTTTCAGTGTTCGAATCAACCTACAAAGACGTCTCTCCAAACCCTCGCAACCTTGCGGCAGGTGCGCTTCGCCAGAAGCACGCAGACGGTAAAGCAGATGCTTCAGATTTGGTGTTCCAAGCCTACGATGCAAAGGTCCCGCTCGGTGAACACCGCCATCCCGATAGCGAGCCGGTGCCGGAGATGGAGAACGATACCGACATGCTCGTATGGTTGGAGGATGTTCTCGGAATTGTTCCGGCTCCCTGGGAGTTACACGAGGGAGATTCACCTTCCCATGCTGCGTCCCTCATGGAGCGTTCAACCCAAACGTGGACTGGAACGCGAAGCAATTACGCCTATGAAATCGACGGGGTCGTCTTCAAACTTGACAACCTTGCTCAACGCGAGCGTTTGGGCATGACGGCCCACCACCCTCGCTGGGCACTTGCTTGGAAATTTCCTCCTGAAGAAGCGTTCTCAGTTCTTCTTGATGTTGAATGGCAAACTGGCCGAACGGGCAATATCACCCCGGTGGCTCGCATCGCTCCTCAACGTGTAGGTGGAGTGACTGTCGAAAATACCACGTTGCACAATGTTGGCGAAATAGACCGCCTTGACATTCACATCGGAGATAAGGTGCTCATCGTTCGCCGGGGCGATGTCATTCCAAAGATTGAGCAAGCGCTTGGTCCAGCAGGTCAAAGCGACCTCGAAGGGCGCTTCCACGCTTCTGGTGAGGCTTTTACCGCACGTCTCCCCATCCACACTCCCGTTCCAATCCCTGATACTTGTCCAGCGTGTGACGGTCAAGTGAAGTTGGAGCGAGCTTTTCTCAAATGCGTGAATCTTTTCTGTGAGGCACGAACCAGCCGCTCAGTCCTGTATTGGTGCCGCGCCTTGGAACTCGATGGTGTAGGTGAAAAATTGGTTGATCAGTTGCTTGATGCTCAACTCATTAATTCCTGTGCGGATTTGTACCGGCTGACCATGAATGGCCTCATCGGTTTGGAACGAATGGGGGAGAAATCAGCGAACAATGTCCTCGCTGAGGTAGCCAAAGCCCAAACCATGGGTCTTGGAAAATTCCTCCATGCGCTTGGCCTTCCTGGTATTGGCCCGGAATTGGCCTCGGCTCTCGCTTCGGTCCTCTGTGACGCTCCCGGCCTTCTGGAGTGGCTTGATGCTGCCCATGCATCGGTAGGCGACGCAACCTATGGTCCTGAGATGGACGATAACGGCAAACCGCATGTGCACAACCAGGCCATACGTACCGTGCTTGAACTCGACGGTGTGGGTGAAATTGTGGCGCTGCAATTCCGAGATGGTTTGGCCTTACGACGCCCTCTTGTTGAGGACCTCATCGGCTTGTTAACCATCGAACAAGAAGAGGTGAAAACAACTGCAGGGCCCTTTGTTGGCATGACGTTCTGTGTCACAGGAACTCTTTCTGCTCCCCGCAAGCAGATTCAGCAATCCATTCTCGATGCCGGAGGAAAAATTGTTGGCAGTGTTTCGGCAAAACTCAGCGTGCTCGTGGCCGGTGAAAAGGCCGGTTCAAAGTTGACCAAAGCGACAGACCTTGGCATCTCTGTTTGGGGCGAGGAAGAGTTGAACCAACGCCTTGGAACCGACGAGGGGGCAAAAGAGCCAGCACCAAGTGCTGACAAGGTTCCAAAAAACCTGTTCGACTTCCACTCTTAGCCAAGAAGACCTTCTTGCAGCAGAGAGGTTCGTTTCAACCGTAGAGCATAGCATTGGATGATGGACCGCCCTTCTGCGATTCGCCTGCAGCTTCCATCAGAGCCTTGAGTTGTTCTTCCAGCATCTCAGCCTCAGCAATGAGCGGTTCCTGAGGGAGGTCCATGCTGGGCAACAAAGCATTCAGACGTTCAATCAGGGCAGCGGCTGCACGAGCGTCAGGGAAGCGAGGGTCGGCTTCGACCATGATCGACATCGTACCGATGCCACGGCGCATAGCCTCACTCAGTATTCCTCCGTTCATTCCACGGATAACACCCTGTTGAAGGAGAGGGATGTCCATCTCTTTGAGCATCTCACGGACTGCTTCATTGCAGCCGATTCCTACCACATCAATGGCTTCAGTGTCTTCGTATTCCACAACCGGGTCGACACCATCCATGCCACTCTTCATACCAGCCTTGGGGAACGCGTCAACAACGATTCCAGCGAGAACTTTGTGTTCCTTTGACCACTCGAAGAGGGCCCATACGATCTTGTGAACCAGTGTTTCAGGGACCACCATTTCACTCATGAGCAGGATGACTTGATCACATCCATCAATCGCACACTGAGGCTTTCCTGCATAGGCTCGGATGGGTGGGAGAGGAACACCCTCCTGAATGAGAGCGAGAGCGGGGAGACGGTCATCGACCAAACCTCCCACAAACTCAAGTTCCAGATGGTCAATGAGGTAGTGGGCCACAATACTTGAGACCATACCAACGCTCGGGAAGCACGTGATCACCATTGTATTTTCATGCTCAATGGTCGCATTGATACGTAGGCTTGGGGCATCCATGTCCTTACGTGGAGTCCGCCATCCTTCAACACTTTCCCTCTCCGCTCCATCAAAGCCTTCATGATACAAGGCGTAAAGCGAAGTTCATGGAGGGCGAAAAAAAGACGGAAACACGCCCGCATCAACTCTCTCCCTCGGCTTGGAACAGGTACGAAACCTGCCCCAGAATGTATTGGTTGAGCCGGCAACGTCTCCCGCGCAAAGCTGGAATGGCTGCGTCACTGGGAACGGCCGTCCATGCCTCGATTGAGGATTTACTGAACATGAGTCTTGACGGGCGCGTCGACGACGAAGCCGGCTGGCTCCCTCTCGCTGCTGAAGGCTTTCTGAAAGACCGCTGGGAAGAAGAAAAAGGCGTCTTTATGGAAACACCACGTCGGCCCGACTGGAAAGAGAACAAATGGAATGAAGCCAAAAAGCAACAAAAAGGCGGAATCATCCTCTTACTTGACCACATCAACGCAAGAGAATTGCCCCATGAACGCATTACCGTGGCACTGTGGAAGCACCTTCAATCGCTTGCTATTGCGGTTGAGGGCGAACTTGTAACAAGTGATGCTCGCCTCATGGGACGACTCGACCTCTTGTTCGCCGAACTTGATGAAAGCGGCGCCATGAAAGGATGGTTGGTAGCGGATTTGAAAACGGGAAACGCTCCAACAAAAGTGCTGAAGACGGAAGTCAACCGCCAACTCCGAATGTATCGCGATATCTTACTTGCAAACAATCCCGATGCACCTCCAGTACGGACCGAGGGATGGTATACCAAAACTGTCTCAAAATGGGCCGCTGAAGGAGAAAGTGTTCTCGAAGCAGCCTATGCTGCATGGGAAGCAACGCAACCAACCACCATGCCCATGGAGGCTCAACCTGGGCCCGAAACCTGCGGTGGGTTCTGTGACTGGAAGGCATGGTGCCCTCACTGGTGGACTTGGCGGCAATCTTCCGGCACCCTTCACCAGAGTGATTTCAGTGACGCAGTTGTCTTGCTGCACCGCTTTGATGAAACCAGCGGAGCAGCCGTTCTTGAATTGTGTGAACCGCTCGATGAAAGCGGACGAGCCATCCCAACTGGACATCAAATCACAGCACAATTTGACGGTCGGGGCAAGGAAGCGCTGCAGGATCTCACAGCCAGTGGCCATCAAGGTGCAATTTTCCTCGGGTCTGTGATGACCAGCAGAAGGAATTGGAGAGTCGGACCGTGGTGTGATGTCCTACCGTGGACGCCTCTCCCCGACGGCATTCCATATGAGCGGATTTCATGAGGCAAGATGTTCGCGAATGACATCTTTGGTCGCTTCACATTCAATTCCACTGGGCGAGAGCAACCAACCGACATAACTTGGTTCAGAAGATTGAATCTCGTTGATGGAACGGCCCCTGTGTCGTCCAAAAGTGACGATAAGTTGGCCCTCGTCACGGCGGATTTTCCCCAATGAATCCACGGGCTCCAAATCATTCAACCCTCGGCCAAGTTCCGAAGCATCCTTTGCCCCATCTCCGTGGACGATCCAGCGTTCCAATTCAGGTATTGATTTGCGAAATGAAGCGGCATTCTCAACTGAGAGTCTCCAAAATAACAACATGGTTGCGGCCGCGTCAGCAGCCGCAGTATGTGCGGCCTCCAAACGGATGCCGTGCCTGTGGCATAGGGAACCGAGATTGTGAGGGCGCGGTATCTTCAACCGACGCACGAGTTCAAGCGTGTCCATGATCGCTTTTGGTTGGGGGGCCAACCGCCCAATACGAAGAAATTCATTTTTCAACATGGCGTAATCGAATTTTCGAACGTTGTGGCCCACAAGAATAGCGCCGTCAATCAATTCGGCAAGTTCGTCTGCCACGGCAGAAAAGGTCGCTTTCCCCCTTACATCGTCGTTGTAGAGCCCGTGTACTTTACTCGCGTCGTAAGGAATTGGCACCTGCGGGTTGACGATACGTTCGAGATTGACAGATGTGCCGTCTTCAAGGGTGCCAATCAGCGCAAACTGGACGATTCGGTCACGTTGAGTTGATACCCCAGTCGTCTCGAGGTCGAAGGCCAGCACTTTTTCTCCCTCGAAAAGGTCACTGCCCATGAGGAAAGAACGGAGGGCACACTCTTTCAACATCACTCTCAAACACGATGACTCTCTGTGGGTAACTATGGGGATTCGGGATTGGTTGAAAAAGAAGGATGTATCTTCTGTTCCGACTCCAGAAGATGTTCCAAGCGATGTGCCTGATGAAGGGGCCGCTTTCGCTGAGTTACAAGAACGGCGTAGGCTTGAAGCCAGTTCGCTTTTCGATGAAGACGAGGTCGTACTTGAGGTTGAAGAATTGCAATCAGCACCCTATGATGCCAGCGATGCAGGTGTCGACGACCTCCATGATTCGAGCGAGGAAAGTTTCACTCATGCCGATGAAATTGAGATAGAAGACGTCGCCCTCCTTGACGACCCCTATGTGGATGCCCGAATTGAGGGAGACGTGCCCGAGCCGGTTGAATTTGTGGACTGAAAAACACGGCTTTTGTATCATCGTGTGAACCGAACCATTAGAAAGGGATAGGTCGGGGAAGATCTATGGTGCGGATGAAAGGAAAATGGAAATTTTCCGTTTTTGTTGGCCACCTTCTTCTCCTGTCGACCTTGGCTGGATGTACGGGCGTCCTTGACTCAACCGTCAATCCACGAGCCACACTTGAGGCCTATCCAACGCTTATCCAAGAGGGTGAAATGGTTACGCTCGATGCCCGAGAATCATCCCCAATTGAAGGCCTTATCACCAATTATGCGTGGGATTTCGGAGACGGAACGACTGCTGAAACTATCGTAGGCTTCACTTCCCATACTTATTTCGCCTACGGGCAATACACCGTTCGCCTTACCGTCACCAACGACCAAGGAGGAACTGACGATGCCTCTGCATCGATTGTAGTCAACGGCGCTCCGTCGATTAATATCAGCATGCCAACATCGGTCAGAGCTGGCGACGCTGCGCTCCTTGACGCCTCCAATTCCTACGACCCAGAAGGGGACATCTTGACCTTCGCATGGGACCTGAACATCATTGAAGACAGCGACGGAGATGGCGACCCGCTGAATGACGCAGACGCCACCAGCGCAGAAGTCTTCGTTGATACATCGGCTTCTGGCATCATTAACGGCATGCTCAGAGTCGACGACGCAGCGGGCGCCTTCGCCCTCGAACCCTTCGAACTCAACGTCACGACCCGCACTTACAAGGTGACGTGGGTAACTGAAACACTTGACCTCACATGGGATGAATATCTCAACCAGGGTGAAACTTGGTCAGGCAACATGACGCCAGGCGACAGCGGGCGGATCATAGCTCTGCATGCATTGCTGGAACTCGACCAGGACGTGGCTCCACCACATGACAACTTTACCTTAGCACTCAACATTGTAGATGATGGGTTCAAGATGGCAGTAGATACTGAAGCAGGCAATTACACAACCAACGAACCCGCCCAAGGTGAACTAAGTGTAGAGGACATGAACTCTCCAGGAGAAGACGGCCTGTACACATCCGATTCACCCGAAGCCCTCCTTGCTCTCCTCTTGCAACGCTCAGCTGGGGAACGAGGACAAGGTCTCTGGATTTGGTCGGTGGTTGCGCAGCAGTCAGACCCCGATCCCATCATAGGAGACTTTGATCCCGACCCGGGTAACGATTGGATGTTGACCGTTGAAGTCATCATCATGCGACCTTCGTTGACCGAGGTTGCAATGGGCGATGGCAGCGCTTGAAAGAGAAAGGTGTATGAAGCGGAGCCGGTTGGATAGGAGCGATTACGATGGTTGACACGGTTGAAATCAGTCGCATCACGCTACGAGATACCCTTTCTATTGACCTCTCAGTATGGATGCACCATCCAGACGATTGGGATTTCCGCCCCCAACTACACTACGCAAACAATACGCTCACTATCAATTGTGGAAATGAAGGAAGAGCCCTCGCCACCATTGACCTTGACGACGAACAGGACGAAATCCTCCACCGGGACCGTGTTGCTGAACTTCGAGTGAAGTTCCAAGTTCACGGTATGCACGGACGACTCAAAGACATCCACCCAATCGTTGCAGATGGAAAAGCCAAGAAACTCGCAACGGCCAACTGGAAGACAACACAACCCGTTGTCTTTGAGTAAAGCCCCAGCGAATCATTGATAATGGTTCACTGAGTTTTTTCCTCTTATGCCTCACCGAGAAGGAAAAGGGAGCCAAAAACGAGCGAGATTTGAACGACTGTGCCATGAGGTGCGTTGTTTTGTCTCCGCCAACCCCGGTTGTTCAGCACAAGCCATTGTTGCTAATTTGAACCACGATCAAAAACTTCGAAATCACGGACTTACTCCTCGCAAAGTCGGCTTCTTCATCACCCGGCATCTCAAGGAATCCCTCACCTGGTGGCAGGACCACCGTGCAGGCCGTCGTGTATACGGCCCCACAGAGGAGAATACACGTTGAAACAATCTTCTTGCTAAGTTTCAAGCGGTTTGCTCATGTAGGTTGCGTATTAGCGGTACACATGGAGGGAAAGGTTGCGGCCTACTTCGATTTGGATGGTACCTTGCTCAACGCCTCCAGTGAAAAGACCCTCACCGCTTATCTGGCCCGACGTCGGCCTTGGAGAATTCCCTGGGGAGCCTTGGTGTGGACGACGGGCTTTCTGACCAATCTTCTACGAGGGCGCGCTCTTTACGACGCTGCTCGAAATCGTGGGCATCTTTCTCTCGCCTCTTGGAACACATTGGAACACTATTCCAATCACCTTGCAGAACACAAATTGAAACAAAGCATCTCATCATCTGCTTGGGAGCGCTTGGAGTGGCACCGATCTCAAGGTCATCGTCTTGTTCTCGTAACGGCGACGGTCGCACCCATGGCAGAGGCCATGGCGGAAGTACTGGGCATGGATGCAGTGTACGGTTGTGGACCGAACGTCCGTTCGGGAGTGCTTTCGGGCTCTGAACGGGGGTGGAGCGTCCCTCGCCGTAAAGGGAAAGTTCCGGTCGTACAATCTGATGCAGAAGAAAACGGTCATGACCTTTCACAGTGTTATGGTTATGGAAACACTCTTGCCGACTCTTGGTTTATGGAACTCTGTGGCCATCCCATCGCCATCAATCCCGAAGGACCACTCTTGCGTCACGCAACCAAACACGGTTGGGAACATCACGATTGGATTTGAATTGTTTAAGACTACTTAAGCGACAATATCCTCATGGTGGATTGGGGAGGACTCTTTGAGTTTGATGATGATGGCGACGATGGTGCGAACCAATCAGTTCCTTTGGATGAACAACAACAACGCCGGGAGAACATGCTCGAGACCATGCTTATGATGTCAGAGGCTTCGAAACGTGCTGCTCACTGGGTTGAAGAAATCATTAGTAATAACGAAGGCCGCATGAAGCTGGACAAAGAGGGGCGTCTTCTCATCACAGGTCAATTAGCCTATTACCGCGTCAACATCAACGCCTTCCTTTCAAAGTTCAACAATCCTTTTGATTACAATTCCTTTGATTCCGTTGAGGTACATCCGAAATCCGGCCTGGTCGAATCTCCTAAGACTGCCTGTGTTCAAATCAGAACATCAGGAAGCATGCCAGCGTATGATTTCCTCGGAGGTTATATCCTCGGTCTTATGAACGATAGCGCCTCTTGGTTGGAAGAAAGCATGCATCCGTTGCGTCGAACCCTGTTTGACATCTATGGATTGTCACGTTCTCCTCTGACAGAGAGCCTGTCCAGCCACTACGCCCAAGCGATTAACGGAGTGTTCAATTGGCAGGATGACACCTTCACTTTCAACGGAACAAATGGATGGAAATGGCGAATTAATTTTTCAAATCCTCTTGGTCAAGGTTACGAAATTTTGTATCAAAAACCAAGGCAAACCTGGTGGAATTCAATGTTTTCAGACCATGTCAAAGAGACAACAGGCCACCACACTATGTCAGGATTTTTCGGACTTGTTGAACATCTCAGCGAAGCACCAAAATTGTTGAAAACAGCTTCCGAATGGGAAACTGACCCCATTTTCATTCGAAAAGTTGCATCTGTCTATCCCGCACTCGCTAAGGTGTTGATTCATCGGATTGAAGATGAAAACTACAGTGCTGACCAAATCTACAGCTTTTACGACGAGCCCATTGAATCAGATGAGGCCGAGCGTGTGAGCATACTTGACGATATCATACGTCAAACAGTCTGGGCTTGAAGCGAAGGAATGGCGGCCCCACCGCGATTCGAACACGGGTTCGAGGCTCCGCAAGCCTCTGTGATATCCAAGCTACACTATAGGGCCGTTTCGCTCCAACGGCCACCCCAATATAAGCGCGAGGGTGACCTTGCCCGTGCACCTTACAAGGGTTCATGGGCGGCCAGTAACAGCCAATACCATGGCAGTCACCTTGCAACGCTCGGTTGAATTTTCAATGATGGACATGGCCAAGGTGGCATACTATCCGAGCATATACGATTTAGCCCACCGTTTTTTTGAATCCGCATGGGAAGAAATGTGCGGTGTGAGTTACGTAACGATGATCACGGAACGCAGCCTCGGTTTCCCTGTCGTCAAGATCTCCTCGGAATTTCATGCTCCTCTTCGTTATGGCGATGTCATTACCGCTCATCTTTCCATAACTCACCTCGGCACGGCCTCCTTAGGCTGGTCCTACCGGTTTGAAAATCAAGAAGGCAGCGTCGTCTGGACGTCCCAACAAACCACGGTTTGCGTAAACATGGAGACGATGAAAAAGCAAGCGATTCCCGAAGATTTACGTAAGGGGCTGAGCGAGCATTCTCAAGGAAGTGAGTGAACATGGAAACCCAACCAACAATTAGCGTCCGACCCGACAGGAAAGGGCCAAAAAACATCGCGATTCTTCTCTTTATCAGTGCATTTTTGGTTGCAGGAATGGGGTACCAAGACTGGCAACTGCACCATGAGGGACTCAATGATGCCCAAATCGAAGTTTTTCTAACGACTCCAAATAGCCAGGAAGGAGAGCCAACATCGGTAGAAGATTATCGGAACTTTGAATCCTCAGTGCAAGAGGATAGCGGATACTTGATTCGAGCCGTTGCTTTGCTTTCAACGGCCACTTGTCTGCTCATTGGCTCTGTTCTTCTCCACCGCCTCCAGCGACGCGGGGCGATCCTCTGTGTTATCGGTGCGACGACTGGATTTTTAGGGGGAGTTGCCGGTAGCATCGTAATCAATCAAAACGCTCAGGAATATCTCGGAGAAGCAATGAAATTGACCTATGAGATATGGGTCTATCTTTGCGGTTCAATTATGGGCCTTTGCCTTGCAGTGGCTGCACTGCCACTGTTGAATGCTCGTGCACGCATGGCTTTGACGCCCAACGTTCAACTTGATGAATCCGAAGAATGAGTTGTTGGCCGGGGCCATTTCTTACCCAATGCTTTGCGCAGGTCATCATCCATGGTTGCGTTCCACCAGTCACTGCCTTGCCAAATCGCATACTTGCCGCGTATCCCACGAAGGTCCGCTCCTGAGAATTGACAATTCTTGAAATTTGAAAGGTTCAAGCGGGCCTTTCGTAAGTCTGCTCCTCGAAAGTCAGAACCATCGAATGCAGACTTCATCAAATCTGCTTCGACCATAGAGGCACGACGAAAATCACATGCTGTGAAATCTCCCTCCGTAAGGTCGGCCTGGTCGAAGATGGTTCTTCGGAAGTTTGAGCCGGTGTGCCGGCCTTTCCTCAGAATTGCTTTTTTGTGATTCTGAAATGAATAATCAATCACAGTGGCTTGTTCTGCGGTGGAATCATCATCACGAGGGTCGCCTTGCCCTCCCCCAGACATCACCATTTCTTGCACCTCAAGCGCGAGAGCGCTTGTCGAGGTGTGCTTGGCCTTCGGGTGTAAGGGTTGCGAAGCGATTCTTATCCTCCTTGCCCGACGGGACTACGAGAAAACTCCGCTCTTTGAGTCGGTTCAAGTAGAGTGATAGGTTTCCAGGAGGGTCAATGCCAGCATCGGAAAAGAGTTGGTTGACAACTCGGGGAGGGCTGTCTGCCACACCCTCTACGTCACGAAGGTAATGGATCGCACCAAGAACTTGGTCCGGCTTTCGTGTAAGTGCGCAGTTCTCTAGGAGAGCTCGGAAGGCAGACCCACGGTCGGGAAGGCCAGCCTCTCGGGCGGCTGTAACTGCCGCTTCAAGTGCTTGTTCGCGCGCATCACGGATGCGTTCGAGCAGAGCCGTCCAGGTGTGTTCCATTTTGGTGTGAGCAATTTGTTCGTCGATTTGGATGGCAGCGCCTTCCAAATCTATTTCGATGTCTCCAGCTTGTACACTTAGTCGCAATTCTTACGCCCTCATTCGCAATGTTTCATCAATCATTCATAACCTTATGTTGGAAAAAATGATACATTTTTTACCGATTTGGAGGGTTCAACGAGGCGAAACCGCCATAACGGGTGGGATAGAGCGAAGAGATGAGGCCTCATGATGGAACGTCGCCATGTCTTCGGACTTTTCTTTGTCTTTCTTCTGATAGGCCCTGCTTGGTCTGGCGTTTTGGCATCTCCTAACAGCACGCCTATCGCCACCTTTTCGACGGGTTCCGCTGAAGAAACGATGACGATTACAAACGGTCAACATTCCACCATTGGTTTTGATTTGGAACGGAATACGACCATCACCTCGTCCAGCTTTTTCATCAAGCCGGACAGTTCGGGCAATTCTCCAGGCGCCCTTTCATTGGACATTGACCAGGACGGCCTTCCAGAATGGTCCTTCAATCAAACAGGTTATGGGAATTTTGGGCTGCAAAACGTATTCACCACCGGCCAGACCAGCGCTACACAATTTATTGCACCTAATCAAGCTAATTCGAGCGTGCTGAACTCTCCAGATTTCTACCTTCCATACGGTGCAACATTGACCGACGCAAGCCTTGACATCAATTTTTCACCGACTCTTACGGGTGGGTTTTTCCCACTGGGCTTCATTGATGCCACGGACAAGGGGGATTTCAACAACGATTCCAATGATGATTTCGTATTTTTGTCTACTTCGAACACGAACACTCAAGGCAATGGAACAGCCTTCAATGTAGTCAGTTATGATTCTCAAATTGGTCTTCATTTCACCGGATGGAACCCAACATGCACGAACGCAACAGATGTCTTCACAGGGGACATCAACGGGGATAATTATGACGACATCATCACGTATGCGTCCGTTGATGATGAGTTGTGCATCCACTTCCATAATTCAACGTCGATGACCTTTGACCCCTCCGTAAACGTCACGCATTCAAGTGATATCGTTGCATTGGACTTTTTGGACTTGAACGGTAATGGTATTGACAACCTCGTCGCAATCCGTAGCGGTGGTAAAGTGAGCGTTGACCAATTCAGCAACAAGACAAATGCCTTCGCAAACCTTGACACGATCACTGTGGTTCAACAAGGTGGGACAACTGCAGTAACGCTGACGCATTTCTTTGCCGAGTATTTCGCAGGTACGTTCAATTCTCCAAGCCTCATGGTCGTCGACCAGACAAACGATGGCGTCCAAATCAATTGGAATACCGCCAACGGCGGATCTCTTGTTCGTCAAACCACCAATGCCATCTCAGGTATTTTGCCTCAAGCCGTCGTAGGCGATTTTGATGGCGATGGCGATTTGGATATCGTCAGCCCAACTGCTACCGGACACCGCTCCATCGAAAATGGACCAACTGGATGGAACAGTGACACTCATAACCGTATTTTGGACTTTACAAATGCAACTATTTTGGACCATGATTACGACATGAATCCTTCTCTCCTCTTGCCTTACGTGGGCCAAAGCGACGGGAATACCGCTACCATTGAAGGCAACCTCACCGCCCATCAATTTGAATCTGGCTGGCAATATGACAATCGAATTGATACCTACAATTCAGAACTTCTCGTTCCCTGGAGCGGGCCACGTGCGATCTTTTCAGGTGACATGGACGGAGACGGTATCGTTGAGCAAATCGTCCATGCAGGTGAAGGAAGCAATCTCGGCGTATTCATCTCAGCCTGGCACGAAATCGCTTATGACGTTGACCAAAACGGAATTCCAGACATTGAATCGAAAGGCTACTCAGGTAACGGTACAAATGGCCTGAGTATGCTCGGTATTGAAGACCCCTTCGGGAATTTAACTGCGGAATTAAACACGCTCTCAATGGGCCGTAATTACTCAACTGACGACTATGGAATACAGATGTCGGAGATCAATTTCACCATGACCTCTCTGACGGAGGGTAACTTCGTATATTCGAATTTAAGGATGAACTACTTCACTGAATTCCTCGTCGACACCAATCCTCACCTTTCTGGCAACCTTACCAACGTCCTCAATCAACAAATGATTCCTGGCACCGGCACATTCCTCGTTCCTCTCTTGTTTAATTCAACTCAAAACGGAACCTTTGTTTTGGCCAACCCCTCACTCCTCACCACGCCTGGAGCGCCAAATTTAGCCCTTCCACCAACGCCACAACTTCGGTTGGTTGACCTCCAACCTGACCGAATTGGCATCGAATGGCAAAACATGAGTGATTTCGGGGATGACCTGTTAAATTTCTTGGTATACAAGACCAATCAAACTGAATCAGTGGATTTGCAAAATGAGTACACTTCGTCCATGACGAACCAGACGGTTGACATTGAGGTCAGCCCGGGTGATATGCTCACCTATTGGGTTCGTAGCGTCCACGCCTTTGGCGTAACGAGCAACCTATCGGCGCCCATGAACGTGACCGTGCCCTATCCGCTTCCACCGTCGTATATCCCCAACGTTACGGCCACGGACCGGGCAAATGACGACGGAGGTATTCTTGACGTTCAATGGGATGCTGGCGACGATTCAATTGAACAGCATCGTGTATATGTCAGCGAGGTCAACATGACATCAATCACTGGCATGACGCCAACCCTCGTGACCAACGACTCCACCTTCCATGCCGTTGTTTCAACGGATGGTTCCGGGCAGGCCCTTGAGAATGGCGTCGCATACTATGTTGCGGTCGTTGGTGAAGACGGCTTCGGGAATTATTCGGAGACTGTCACGTCCATCGGACCGGTATACGCGCGAAACGATACTGCATTACCAACTTCAATCGATGTGGACTACACAGATTTCTCAAACGGAGCGATTTCTGATACGATTCTCCTGAGCACTCAAAGCGGCTTGGACGCCATTGCTCATCTCCACCACGGTGGAGTAGGTCTTGCGGACAAAACCCTCACCCTCCATATCCTCGGAGGCACTCAGAGCTTTGAGGTCGATGCCGTTACGAACAGTACGGGACACGCCGTCTTTATCATCGATAAATTGGCAAACCTCGGGCCGGTTGAAGCCTTTGGTCCGATGTCATTGGAGATCACATACGACGGTGATGAAGGTGATGAAATGACCCAGCCTTTGGCGGCTGCAGAACAACGCGATGACGCCTTTGGCACGGCTGAAACCATTCTTACTCCAGACACCTTGATTCCTCTCGCCAACGACAGCACCTTCCAAACAATTGTAGCTGTTGACGCACGCTCGAGTCTTCAGCAAAGCCTGCTCGCCAACATGCAAATCAGTTGGATAGCGGTTGACGCAGATGGAACAGAAGTGGGCAACGGCACCTCCGAGGTGCGAGGGAACTCTCTCGAAATTTCAGGCACGGGTGCTTACGATGGCGTGCTTCACATGTACCTCGACCAAACCAATCCAGAATTCTATACTACCAATATGATGGTCAGTGTTCCCTTTGAAGCATCCGTGGTCATCGTTGAAAATGAAACCAATGAAACCAATGAAACCAACAGTCCTACCTTCCCTGAAACGATTCTCCCTGGAACAGTTGATTGTGGAACTGCAACCTACGCTTGGGAAAACGGCACTTTAGATGAAACGATCACCTGTACGGTCTCCAACCCCAATCCGTTCGATGTCTTGCTTGGATTCTCTTGGAAGGTGATTCCGACAACGCCTCCTCCGTTCACCTTTGAGGAAACTTCCCTGACCGGTGATGGGCCGAGCGTCACGATTTCAGCGAATGGTTCAATCCAACTTGAATTCACACCGGTCCGAAATGGCCCATCTGACGGATTGTTCCCGGGCATCCAAGGTGTCGGCTATGCCTTCTTTTTCACATGTGTAGGAGACGGAACCGCCCTGTGTGATTCCTTGACGCTTTCCACGGTAAGCACAGAAGGTGAACTTCAGTGGACACTTGGCGAGATGCCGGTGGTTGATGACACGTCTAAGGATGTCTCAGAAGACGATACGTCAAGTGCAATGACGCCCGTTTTGGTTGGCATTGGTGTTGTCATCTTCATCGCAGTAGCTGTCGGCGGCGTGATTTTCATGCGTCAGCGGAATGATAATTTCTTTGAGGACGACGAGGAGGATGATTACTACGAAGAAGCCATGACTACTCCAGACTCACGCCCAGAAGAGCGCCTTAACCTGAACGCCTCACGCTCCCTCGACGAGTTGAAGGGTGAAGGAAAAGAACTCCACGAAGAGGCTCCCGAAGGGGTCGCTTCCTCACCAGTTTTGGGGAGCAGCGCTGATGCCTTCCAGTTCGGTGCGACTGCAGAAGACGCCATGCCAGAAACGGTTGAAGACGAAGAAGAGTGGTCGGAAGAAACTGAGGAAGAAAGCGGTATTTCTGTCGATGAACAAGGCACTGAATGGTGGGAAGATGAAGAAGGCGTCTGGTGGTATCGCGAAGAAGGCTGGGAAGACTGGGCTGTTTGGGAAGAATAATTCTTCCGTGAGCCTTTTCATTGGCGATGCATTGGAGCAGAATTGGAGGCAATGACATGGACGCTAATCTTCAGTCCTACGCTCTTGTCTTGCACAAAGACGCCGACCCTACGACCGGCGGAGTTGCCATCTGTGGTTTCACCACTGCCGGAATGGTGGGGGTCATCGCAACCTCTCACATCATCAAAGAACTCAAAATGAACCAATTGGGAACGGTCATGAATGCCGCTTTCCCAGCAGTCGCCCTGATTCATAACGAAGTCCCAAAACACCCCGTCCGTGTGTACCAGGGCGATGGCATTGGCGTCTTTACATCCGAAATTCAATTCGGTACAGAGACCGATATTCCCTTTGCAACGACCGTATTGGATTGGTTCACGAAGGGCGGATTTGACCACCTCATCATCATTGACGGGCTGGTTCGCCCCGAGAAGGAATTGAGCAACGGAGAATTGTTTGGTGTGGGGTCAACTCCTGCTGCTCGAGCACGCCTCAAAGGCTTGGATATCGAGCCGATTCAACAGGGGATTGTGGCGGGCATCACTGGTTTTTTGCTGGGCGAAGGCGACCGTCTTGGTATCGATATAACCGCTCTCCTTTCAGAAGCCAACCCGATGTATCCCGACGCCCGTGCTGCGGCACTGGCCGTGGAAGCCATCAGTGACATCACGGGTATCGAAATCCCCCTCAGCGAATTATTAGAAAACGCTCGTGAGATTGAAGACAATGTTCGCAATATCATCGAGAATGCTTCACAGATGCTGCCACCACCCGGGAGTGAGGACGTTACCGATATCGACCCGTCCTTCGGCTGAGTTCGTACACCGAACTGCCAGCGATGCCTTCGGTTTAGCCGGGCTGAACAAGGGACCTCATGCAATCGAGAACGGTTTCCATTGGCGCATCCGTGACGAAAAACGGGTCGATATCAGGAATTCGTGCAGCACAATATCCCGTTTCCTGAATGGCAGAAAAGAGAGCCTCCATTTTTGGAGCATGGGGCACTCCAGCCATGTTCGGTACATCATCGATGTGCAAAAGAAGATGATCACGACTCATCAAATCTGCAGCCGAGGCGATGTGACGAACGCTGCGGCGTATCTCTCGCTGGGCATATTCTTGGTCGTCTTGGTCCCATTCAAGTCCCAATTGGGCCGCCTCAGCAAGTTCTTGCTCAGTAGGGGAACACAACTCGAGGGCGCGTTCCTCTGTCATCCTTCCAGCGATGTCGTTGTTCCAGAGCGGACCGACCCACAGAGGGCCACTTCCTCGCTCGACTTCTTCTGGCGTTGGGTGCTGCACAAAGTGATATCTTCCTTCAGGCTCACGAATACGCCATCCCATCCGTTCCATGACCTTTGAGGCACGTTCCTTGCTACGGACAACCTTCACGCTCACACGAACATGGTGGCCATCGAAAAGAGCCAGAACGGGCTCAATCACTCGGTCATGGCGGGCTGCGGTCGTTGCAACCAAGCCGAGTAATACACGGACTGCATCATCATGTGCGTAGGTGTCCACGATTCCCTTTGCTCCGTACCTACGTTGCTGAGAAGAGGCGCTTGAGCCCGTGAGAGCGGCAGTATCGGTTGCCGTGACCTCGAGAAAACCCACCCTGGCAAGGCCTTGAATGGCGGCATCGAGGAAATTAACTGGGGAGCCAAAGGGGTCGAGGTCTATCCACTGATACGCCGCTTCCATGAATGCGATACGAGCGTCGTTTTGCATCATGAAAATACCGTTCTTCATCTCACCCTGTGGAGGCCGTTCATAGCGGTCATCCTCAAGAGCATGGTCAACGCTGATACGAGGTGGAAAGTCTTCGTGTGACCGCTTGAGCCAATTCAAGGCAAATTCATCCAAGTCATTGGCAGCAATGCGTAAGCGAGGTTGAACCGCCTCGGGAAGTTCATTGCGCCATCGACGAACGCGAACACCCGTGGCACACAAGGCATCCAGAGCACGAAGGTCGTGACCCGGTTTGACCAGCCAGTGATGTTCCAAAGCATCGGCCAATAACATGAGGGAACGAGTTCTTGCCGGGGCCATAGCAGGATTGAGAAAACCTGGACCCGTTCGTTTTGCAGGGCCTCGGGGCATGTGAGTGGGCCGTTGCTGGTCTTCACGAAGATGAACCAAGGTTTTGCCCTCAAGCCAAAGATGACCGGGGCGAATTGCTTCGTTTTGCCCCTCGGCCATACATATGCGAGATAATTCTCCCTCAAGACCGCACCGATGTATACGGCATCAATAATGCGTGAATTCGACACCTTCAATGGCGTGGCTGACCCGGTGGCCATCGTTGGTGACTTCACCCACTACAGCGGTTCCTGGCAATCGTGTCTCGAGCCAAGTGAGGATGGCAGAGGCGTGCTCTTGAGCTACTGCGAGAATCATGCCTGTTCCCATGTTGAAGGTGCGGTACATTTCACGAGTTTCTACGTTGCCTGCAGCTTGGAGCCATCCAAATTCTGGTAGGACAGGGAGCGGCGTATGGATGGACCAACCCAGCGAATCATGCAGGCGAAGTAGGTTTGACAATCCTCCTCCGGTAATGTGACAAATACCGTGAATGTTCTCGATGGAAAAGGAAGCGTCTCCTCGAGCGGCATTGAGTAAATCCACAACGGGGTCGCAGTAAATTCGTGTGGGGTTGAGTACGACTTCGCCGAGCGTTGCCTTCCCTTCAGTCCAACGGAGCAGGTCACGATGCGGATGCGTCGCATCAAAGGGTGCTTCATCCTCGTAACTCAGGCCTGCATGTTCCACGATACGTCGAACCAACGAATAGCCGTTGGAATGGATGCCAGATGCGGGCAATCCGATGAGGACGTCACCCGCTTGGAGATGTTCACCGGTGATGGCTTGCCCTTTTGGCAACCAACCAAGTGCGGTGCCCGAGAGGTCAAGTTCCGTGACAATACCGGGTAGCGAGGCCGTTTCTCCACCGGCCAAGGTAACCCGTGCTTGGCGGCAGGCTTCCGCCAATGAGGCTCCAAGAGCAGCGTGAATAGCGGGATCTGGTTTTGGAACGGCAACATAGTCCACGAATGCAATCGGTTCGGCTCCAACACAGAGAAGGTCATTGACGTTCATGGCCATGCAGTCAATACCAACTCCTCCCCATTGTTTGAGGGAGGTTGCAATTTGCAGTTTGCTGCCCACGCCATCAGTAGCCATGGCCAGTAGGTTGTCACCAAATTCGATGAGGCCGCCAAAACCTCCTGGCAAATCAACCGGTGCACCCGGGCTACCAGGTGCCCTTACGCTCTTGGATAATGCGCCGATGAGTGAGGCAACAGCCGAACCTTCGAGGTCGATGTCAACTCCTGCACTCGCATAGTCCATGGGCTCGTCCATAACTCGTCCACACGAAAGCGTCTCATGAAGAAACCGCTTGAATCACTTGCTCAATTTGAATGAAGTGCCGTTGCTAAAAGAGGAAGAGAAACATCGAGGCGATGGTCTATTCCGCTGTGAGTTCCCGTAAATTCCTCGTACTGATGAGGGATATTCAGTTCTTGCAGACGCTTCGCAAAACGACGGGTCCCGTAGTGAATGTTGTACTGGTCAGCATTTCCACAATCGATGAAACAGAGGCTCAGCCCTTTGAGCGCCTGATGGTGCAGTTCAACCATGTTGAGCGGATCAAATGCGAGCCATCGAGACCAAGCGTCTTGGTCCACTTGACACGTTTCGAAATCGACGGGTAACCGTAGGCCAATATCGCTCTTCTCAACAGCATCACGGGGGTCATATGATGCCGCTAAAGCGCACATCATGAGGGCGTGGAAATCAGCACCTCTCATCGAGGGAGAAGCAGCGACGTGCCGGACATAAGCCTCACCTGATGCGTGTGGGGCGATGTGTGTGACCGTTTCACCCCATGTTCCACCGTACATCAAATCGAAACCGACGTCTCCAGAATGCGAAGCGATGGCTTGCCAGGCTTCGGGATGCAGCATGGCATTGACCATGGCGCCGTAGCCACCCGAGGATTTTCCGACCAGACCAAATTTTCCGTTGGTTGGATAGCGGTGCATCAGTTCTCCCTTGAGGTCTTCAGCCAACCATGTTGACCACTGTCCGATAACGGGCGAGTCGACGTATTGATTTCCACCCAGCGAGGTGAAGGTGTCGGGCATGACGAGGATGACAGGCTTCATGGCAGAACTCGCCACCAAGCGTTCGTGCCGTTGAGGCAGCGTTTCTGCGAAGGCCTTCCAGCCTGCGCGTTGCGGGCCACTGCCGGTGAAGGGTGCGAGGTACACAACAACGGGTAATTTCTCACCGTTTTCCATCGCTTCAATCCCTTCAGGTGAAAGGTGAACGAGCACCTCGCGCTCTTCGGGGTCGTTCAGCCGATTGTTGAGTCGTGCAGAGGAAAAGCACCATCGGTCAATTCGGCCCCGAATGGGCGTGAAGGCGTGGGCAGGCATGGCAAGCCATGCACGATGTTCTTCAAGGCCTCTGCGGTCACGGCGATATTCCAATGGACACGTGTTGGGGCAGAAAATGAAGGCCTGTGAGGCATGGTTTTTCCAGTGGAAGCCGAGGGGTACACAAATCGCGTCTAAGTCATTAAGAACCGTTGCAGATATCGCTTAGTCTCCGGCGGTGAATACCATGGCAGCGATTCAAGAATTTGACCTCCCAGCGCGATGGACTTCCCTGCTTCAAGACAAGTATTCTGAGGCCGTTCACAATCTCGCAAAAATGTGGCCGGATGACCGTTCACTCGATGTTTCATACCGTGAGGTGGAGGGTTATGACCACGAATTCGCTCAAGATATCCTTACCAACCCGGAACACCATTTCCTCGCAGCAAACCAAGCTCTTCGCCAATTTTTGCTCGATGCAGGTGAAGGAAATATCATGCCCTTTGTTCGAATTGTCCATCTGCCCAGTGACCAAGTGAGGACAGTATCCCAACTCCGTGCAGACGACATTGGGATGCTCATTGCCATCGATGCGGTGACTACCAAAATCTCTGGAGTCCGCCCTCGTCTCTACACCGCTGTCTTCGAATGCGTTGCGTGCGGTCATTCGATGGAACTCAATCAGCCCAACGAGCAAGAACTCATTGAACCTCTCGAATGTTCCCAAATTGACGGAGGCTGTGGCCGACCAAAACGCCAGACTCGTTTTTTGCTCCAGCAACAAGCCTCTTTCCTCATCAATTCACAATTCATTGAACTTCAGGAACTTCCAGAGCAAATGAAAGGCGGTATTCAGCCGGAACGTATCATTTGCATCGGGGAACAAGATCTCGCAGGCCGGCTTAACCCCGGAGACCGCGTGAAAGCCAACGGTGTTCTTTTCATTCGTTCCCAGCGCAAGGGTGGAAAAGATACTCCAGTCTTTGACATCTTTTTGCGAATTCATTCCCTTGAACGACAAAACATTCCTCTTGAAGAAATCAGTATTTCAGAAGAAGAAGAAAATGAAATCAAAGAGATTGCCCGTGATCCCGAGGTTTACGATGTTCTGACCAACAGCATTGCACCTTCGATTTTCGGCATGGAACGAATCAAGGAATCCCTGATGTTGCAGTTATTCGGTGGCGAAGCACAAGTTAACGAAGACGGCACCCGCAATCGTGGCGATATCCACATCTTGTTGATGGGTGACCCCGGGGTGGCAAAATCCCAACTTTTGCATTACATGTCGACCATTTCACCCCGTGGCCGATTTGCCTCAGGGCAATCCGCTTCTGCTGCGGGATTGACTGCTGCAGCGGTGCAAGACGCTGCCGCTGACGGTCGATGGACGCTTGAAGCAGGTGCACTTGTACTGGCCGACCTTGGCCTTGCTGCCATTGACGAATTCGACAAAATGAATACCGCAGACCGCTCCAGCATGCACGAAGCCATGGAACAACAGAGCATCTCCATATCAAAAGCGGGCATCAACGCAAGCCTTCGGACGCGTTGTGCTGTCTTAGCAGCAGCCAACCCGACCAGCGGTCGCTTTGAGCCAGTTAGCGACGTGCCGTTCACCTCGCAAATCAATTTGGCACCCCCTCTGATTTCACGTTTTGATATCATTTGGTTGATGACCGACACTCCCGATGAATTGAGCGACGAGAAAATTGCCAAACACATCATCCAAAATCGGTCCAAAGGCAAGAGTGAACTACTTGTGAGCGACGGTACTATTCCTCACCCATCTCGAGATGCAGCATCGAAGAAAACAGCTGTCAAGGTCAACGGCAAGTATGAGATTTTACCTCGGGAAGTACTGCGTAAATACGTGGCTTTCTCGAAGCGAAATTTCCACCCTAAACTGAACGATGAAGCCAGGGCTCACATCGTGGCATATTACGTCAAAACCCGAAAGCAGGGCGGTGATTCTTCGGACAGCGTAGCGATTACCGCACGTTCACTTGAGGCGCTGTCACGATTGGCCGAAGCAAGTGCTCGAATTCGCCTTGACGACATTGCTAACGTTGAGGATGCTCAGCGAGCCGTCCGATTAACGGAGACATGGCGTCATGAATTAATGGGCGAAAATTTCGACTTGACGACGATTGAATCAGGGAAGAAAGGAAAAGTTCGCAATCAAGAAAAAGTCATCATTGACATCGTTTCGGTACAGCAAAACCAATCGGGCACGAGCGCTCAACTCCTTGACGTCTTGACCGAGGCAGAACGCCAAGACATTCCACGTGGTAAAGCCGAGGATATCATCGATAAATTATGCCGTGATGGACGAATGATGCGACCTTCTGGATACGATACCTTACAGGTTGTTTGAAGCGTCCTCAAGGGTTTGGCTCATGAAGGGTGAGCACCTCGCAGGAGCATGGCCGGTGAACCGCAAGGCGACATCACTCGGCCTGGAGAATTGAACCCTGAAGCGCTCGGCTTCATGTGCGGGATAGAGGTCCACCAACAACTTGCAACGGGGAAATTACATTCTCGTCAAACGGGCGAACTCTACGACGTGACCATCGATACGATCCCCGATGAATGGCCTCGGTACAATCGAAAATTACGAGCGGCTCGTGGGGAAGGCGGAACTATCGACGTCGCTGCACGCTTTGAATCAAAGCGAAACCGTTCTTTTGTTTATGTTCAAACGCCCAATTCAGGCCTCATAGAATTGGACGAGCAACCTCCATTGGCCTTGGACCAATCTGCCTTTGATATCTCCTTGACCGTCGCTGCCTTGCTTTCTGCACAACCTGTCTCAACCGTCCAAACCATGCGAAAGACGGTCGTTGACGGTTCGAACACCAGTGGTTTTCAGAGGACATCACTCATTGCAACTGCCGGAATACTCCATACCGATGGAGGGCCGGTTGGAATGGACGTGCTCTGTCTTGAAGAGGACAGTGCACGAAAACTTGACACTGTCGATGTTGAGGGTGGGCAACAAGTGATTTACAACCTCGACCGTCTTGGTCTACCGCTCATCGAAATAGCAACTGCGCCCGACATTACATCTCCAGACCACGCAAAGGTGACGGCAATCGCTCTTGGCCGTGTGCTGAGACAAACACGAAGGGTACGACGCGGCTTGGGAAGCATTCGTCAGGACCTCAATGTCTCTATTGGGGCTGGTGACCGTGTGGAGATCAAAGGGTGTCAGGATTTGGCATGGATTCCTCGAATTATCAGCTTAGAAATGGCTCGACAACTGCACTTTTACCGTCTCTCAAACGAGTTGAGGAGTTTCCTCGATTTACCACCACTGCCCACGCATCGCTCCGACGATGATGAGGCCACTGAAGCGTCGGTTCGTGCGCGTGTTGCTTCTCATTTACCTCTTTCAATTCATGACCTAACGGCCGCCTTCTCTTCGTGCGAATCATCCATGGTGCAACAGAGCCTTTCCTCTGGAGCCCTCATGCTGGGTTTGCCACTGCCTGGAATGGCTGGCCGTATAGGCGTCAAAACACTTGACGTGGACGGTGCTCAACTTCCGCGACTCGGACGAGAATTAGCAGGAGCTGCAAAACTTGCAGGCGTCAAAGGCATCTTCCACTCTGACGAATTACCAGCCTACGGAATTGGCCCAGCAGAAGTCAAAGCCGTCCGAAAGGATTTGAAATTAGGCGATGAAGACGCCTTTGTTCTGTGTTGTGCCCCGTCTTGGCAAGCGCATCTTGCGCTTGAAGCAGTTCTTGCACGTGCCCACCTCGCTTGGCACCGAATACCACAAGAGGTACGAAATGTGGTGATTAAGAAAGGCGCTCCCGACGACGGAACCACCTCTCCCATGCGCCCACTCCCAGGTCGTTCTCGTATGTATCCGGAAACGGACGTACCGCCTCAGATGCTCAATAATAGCCACTGGAAGAATATTTGCGCCAACCTCCCCATGTCAGACGAAGCACGAGCCAACCGACTCAGTGATTATTCGATTTCAGAGGATCAAGCCTCTCAGATGTTGGCACGAGAACTGGATGACATTTTCGTTGAGCATGCCAACAAGATTCCCCCTAAAGCGTGGGCTTCCTTGCTGCTCGCACACGATGATGTTGAACCGCTCTTCCTTGTGAAGGCAATTGCGATGAAGGAAGAAGGTACGCTTTCAAGGGAGCATATCGAAACTGTTCTCGATGCCTATCACAAGGGTGTAGTCGATACGTCTTCTTTGGCGGAATACTGCCAAAGCCACGAACTTGCACCGGCCGATGTTGGCGGATTAGCTGAAATTATCGAAGGCATCATCGCACAACGTCTTGACTTCGTCAAAGAGCGAGGCATGGGTGCCATGGGGCCTCTCATGGGCGTGGTCATGCAAGAAGCAGGTGGGGCGGACGGAAAAGAAGTCAGTGCATTGTTACGCGCCGCCATTCAGTCCGTGATGGAGTGAGTCCATGCGGTTTGTGAGCACCTTCCTCATTGCGACCACGCTTCTCCTCTTGCTTCCACTTCATACGGCTGCTGAAGAGTGGTCAATGGACTGGCAAGTTGACCTGGGAGATGGCTACATCACGACCTCGCCCGTGATGTTCAACGAACATCTCTTTGTTCGAACGTCTGGGTTTTGGACTGGGGAAGAGCGACCTCAAGTATTCTCGTTGACCACTCAAGGAATTGAACGATGGAATCGAACCAGCCCGACAACGATTCAGCACGACCTCTCTCCACTGCAACCTGTTTCAAGCGGACAGGGCGAATGTGGGAACTGGCCGGACCTCTTGTTGATTGGTTGGGCAGATGGCGTGATTGAAGCGGTTCACCCGTCCAACGGTTCACTTGCATGGTCAGCAACTTCTTCGGTCAACGGATGGGGCATCACTGGAGCCATGGCTCTGGACGGAGACCATGTAATCGTCCCGACAAGGAACGGAATGCAACGCCATTGCCTCTCCGATGGAACATTGGACTTCTCTACGAACCTTTCCTTGGGTTGGAGGAATGGAGTTCTTGCTACCCCAGATGGTTACTGGCAGGGCGACGAGCAGGGCCGCTTGTGGATGGTGAATCGAAACGGAAGTCTCGGACCTTCCGTTGATTTTGGTGGCTCCATACGTCACGCCCCTCTAGCGGTTCCAACTGGCTTACTCCTACATGTTCAATATCCGATGGAAAGCAAGATCATGCACCTTGAAACCAACACCCTGGCCACCACCACCCTCCTCATTTCCGGGCCGTCTCCCGCCATACCGATTCAGCAAGGAAATCTGTCAGTATTTGGAGACAGCAAGAGCATCACAAGCGTACGTTGTGAAGCGTCATGCATCATCAACGACCAAATTGCGAGTACGATGAATGGAGAATTCGGTTGGTCACCATCATCTCAAATCTACGCCCCCATCAATACTCCAGAAGGTGGATGGCTTGTCATACAGGTCAATTCGCAGGGCAGTTTTGTGTCCAACTCAACATTCACTACCGAGCATGATGGCTACGGCACGGCAGCTCCAGCCTTCGGAGCATCATCTCTGTTCCTCGGTAACGACGCGGGGTGGCTCATGGCTCATACGACCTCATCTTCAACAGAGGATGCACCAGACTATGATTGGACTCCGTTGCTGGGTGCTATGCTCATTATCATCTTCTCTACAGTGCTCGCAGTCCTCACTCGCTCAAATGGGAGTGAGTGGGGCCTTCGACTGTTTGCCATCATGGTACTTTCGTTGTCGCTTCTCTTGCTACCTGATGTATCTCAGCAATGGTCCGAACGACTGCCTGCGGTCAACGAGCCAACAGCTCAAGGGTCATGGGATTCCTCATGGCCGGAATCATGGCTTGGAACACAAGTCGTGGTAGTTGACTTTGGAGAAGAAAACAAGGTCACGCTTGGAGGCTTCTTAGGTCACGACACCGTTGAATCGTTAACCCAAGCCGCTTTGGAAGAGGCTGGGCTCCTTGCGGAAATCGAGCAAACAGACCTCGGCCCCTATCTGATCTCCATTGACGGGCAAAGCGGTGGAGGCTGGGAATATTTTGTTGATGGGGAACGGGGCGTCCTGGCGATTGATTCTGCGGGCGTCGAGTCAACCACAATACTCCATTGGCGCATGGTCTGAGGTAGGGAATCCTCAAGGAGGCCGCCCTCCTCGGCTCGTTTATGTTCCAAGCATTCGGTGTCCACGGCCCCGAATTGACTCCTGTCGCCGATTTGGTAATCGACGTCGCCTTGGTGGTCTTGGCCTTCGGCTTTTTGATCACTGCTCCCCGCTCTACTCGCTATGATGCGGCTCTCCTCGGTACGATGGTGGTTGCTGTAACCGCCCTTCGAGTATTCATGCAACCATTGCCCAACGTCCAACCCGTCACGGTAGCCGCCCTTTTGGTTGGGGCCCAACTTGGGGCGCGCAGGGGCGTTGCCTTTGCCATCTTGGTCACCCTTCTTTCCAACATGCTCATCGGAGACGGCTGGTGGACTCTGTTCCAAGCAGCAGGCTGGAGTTTAGTGGCCGTTTTGGGCTCACGACTTTCACTCATCAAGAACGGTGATTTCAACCACGGACAACTCTATCTTGCCGCCATTGGTTCTGCATTCCTGTTTGGATTCATTGCATCGCTCTCGATTCTCACGCCAGCGATGAGTTGGACTGATTTTGTCATCTACCTCGCACATGGAATCCCCTTTGACACGCTGCACGCACTGGGTAATCTTGCCTTCGCCGTTTGGTTTGGCCCCTTCGTGTACCGTCATCTCGGCGGTTTGGAATCGTCCAATACGTTCGAAGAATCGGTTGTGGAGCACCATGTCATCAACGGATAATGCTCCTACCATGGCGCTCATCGTTCGAGAAGACCTCAACCTCTCTCCGGGCAAAACTGCGGCTCAATGCGCTCACGCTGCTGTAGAAATCACTCTTGTTGCACGCCGACAGTCCAAACGCCTCTACCAGGCGTGGCGAGAAAACGGTGGGCGTAAAATCGTCCTCAATGCAGAAAACATGGTGGCCCTCGACGACATCGTTGCTGATATCTCTCACGGAGTCATTTGGCACTTGGTCAAAGATGCAGGGCACACTGAAGTCGCTCCCGGCACGGTGACTGTGTTGGGATTGCTGGGGCCGCGCCGAACCGTTGATCGTCTCGTGGGACATCTTGAGACACTCTGAGGGATGATTGTGGGGCTACGTTCTTTTCTTCATCGACTCACAGCCCCACGGCCTTCGTTCAGTTTCTCTGGAACATCGGTGAAATTAGTTTGTGTTGTGAATCAAGGATTGAAGATGGGGAAGGGCAAACTTGCTGCTCAAGTCGGCCATGCTTCGGTTGAAGCTTTCCTCAAAACGGGGGTAAGTCATCCACAACACGTTGAGGCTTGGCTGGCACAGGGACAGAAAAAAATCTGCGTAAAAGTTCCAGACGATGCTGCCATGAATGAACTCCAAAAACAAGCCTCGCAGCGTTCAATCCCCTCTCTTATCGTTCGTGATGCTGGCCATACACAAATTCCCAGGGGGTCCCAAACAGTTCTTGCATTGGGACCCTATGATGAAGAGGCTCTTGACCTCCTCACTGGGGATTTGAAACTTCTTTGAAGAACATGGACTTGATGAAGGAGGGCGTTGAGCCAGCCTCATGCGCGAACACCCATCGTCCCGCATTGACTTTCGTTCGGATACGGTCACGCAGCCAACCAAAGCCATGCGTGAAGCCATGATGAACGCCCCTGTGGGCGACGACGTACTGGGTGACGATATGACCGTCATTGAACTGCAGGAACGGGTCGCAGCAATGTTTGGAAAAGAAGCCGGTTTGTTCATCGCTTCTGGTACCATGTCAAATGCCATTGCTCTCAAGACACATACGGTCCCGGGCGATGAAATTGTATGCGATAAAACCGCACATATCTACCGCTACGAAGGAGGCGGCTACGCTGCACTTTGTGGCGCCTCCATTGCTCTTGTGGATGGTGAAAAGAGTCTCATGACTCCCGAGCAGGTCAAGGCCTTAATTCGTAAGGCGGATGGTTCAGGAAGCCACTATCCTAACGGGAGCCTGGTATGTGTAGAAAACACCTCGAACTTGGGTGGAGGGGCCTGTTATGATGTGGCAACTCTCGATGCGATTGCAGAAGTTGCGAAATCAATGGACTGTAAGACTCATGTTGATGGGGCGCGAATTTTCAATGCAGCAATCGCAACGGGCGTGGACGTTGCCCGCATGTGTCAAGCCTACGATTCAGTTTCGATTTGTTTTTCCAAAAGCCTTGGAGCACCCATTGGTTCAGTTCTCGTGGGTTCAAATGAATTCATTGCCCAAGCTCATCGATGGCGCAAGATGTTCGGTGGAGGCTGGCGACAAGCTGGTATTCTTGCCGCTGCATGCCTATATGCGCTCGACCATCACGTAGAGCGTCTCGAGGAAGACCATGAGCGCGCCCGATATATTGCGACTGAACTCAACGCGTTGGATGCCTTCTCAGTGGATTTGGACACGGTCCAAACTAACATGGTCTACGTTGAATGCAAGCAGCCCGCATCAGAGGTTGCTGAGATTCTCGCTTCTTCGGGAATTGACGTCTTCGATATCTCTCCCACACATATTCGAATCGTCATTCACCTGCATATTACCGATGAGGATGTCCAAAGCCTCCTTGAGGTATGTGCTTCACAGTTTTGAAGGAACTTCAAATAGGCTCAGCGGTTATATTTCCTATGAGTAGGTCTTCTGAACCCACTGCATGCACCCACAATTTGGCTTCTTCTGAAGAACATCTCGTTTGCGATTGGTGTCAATCAATTCTCGATTACAGTCCGACAACAGGGTGGTTTGTGCCTCTTATCCCTAGAGAACACGAATATGCAATTTCACTCTTCGGCGGCCCAACGGTGACTTCACGGCGACGATGGAAATCTCTCTCGGACAACATGCTTGAAACGAAGCATGTTGAATGGGCCCGGCTTTCTGAACATCAAGACCCTGTGGCCCATATGCCGTGCAGTGAAGAAGAATTGACGACGTTGGGCGAGACCTATGCTCGCGGAGACCAATTGAGTACATCCCAAGAGCACATACTCTCGGACGGCATTATTTTTCACGATGGCTCAAAGCTAAAGTATCTCGATCAAACATTGTTTTTGAATGGCGTGGCCCTGTCTAAAATGAAACTCACATCGATCCTCCCCATACTCTGTGACCCAGAAGTTCGGAGGGGGTGGGATTTGCCCTCCCTCATCCTTGGTTTGTCTTCGTGTTCACCCCTCAATAATACGGATAATTATCAATATCGCTTTGGCCCTCAAGAGACGTTGGCAACACCATACAGACCCCTTGCAGGAATGTTGGATTGGCTCTCGAAACGTGTACGTGTAGACCGGTCTTTGGTGGAGAAAAAGCACGCCTACCGCGGATACCTTTCCTGGGCTCACGACATCAATCAACGTATCGTTACGGCTCAGCGACGGAGACTGTATGGAGCATTCTGCGATGCATTGATGAACCACCCCCAAGGATTGTTTGAGACCTATCAGCGTCCGTGGATGGAAGAATGGCAAGATCTCAAAGAAGCTGAACAAGTTCCCGAAGTCTTGAATTGGGCATTGAAGACGGACGGGAAATACATCGGTTTGCGCGTTCGAACAAAAGTTGGAAGAACTCGCATCATCAAGGTGCCTCCTCACCCAATGCATTGGGCCTATCTGATTTCACTTGCTCTTTCTCCAGTCAACTCCAAGGCAGGCAAACTCCTTCTTGGCCTCCAGCACAATTGGTCCGTCCCCTACTTGGCCAAGGAAGAACCGAGTAGACCTTTGGTAAAGTCATTGGAATTTTGCCATCAAATCGTTAACGGCCTTCCGGGACATATCCATCTTCAACATGCTACCATGCTTGCAGTAGGGAAACTCGGGCACCTCTACCAGGTCAAGGTGGGAGAGGGTCAGCACGGTGCGCCCTACTCGATCGAACATATTCATCGTCTTGACCGCCAGCGTCATACATCAATTTGCATCCACAGTGGGAATCAAAACACCAAGGTCCCACTCGGTGACGTGATGGGTGGCGTGTTACTTTCGATGGTGAACGATACGACTGCAAGCGAGAAGATTCCGAGTTTGTGCGAAATAATCTCTGAACATCCGCCTTTTGGATTTCCAGACGCTACGCCGCCACATCATTGGGTTGAGGCGCTTGACCAACAAGCATTGAATCATCTGAAACACATCGCTCATCACAATCGACCTGTTTGGTTTCGAAACGAAGACCGTGAGTATTTTGACATGCAGGGTGATGAAGAAATCCCTCGAAACGCCCGGGGCGTGGGTTTTCACGGGCTCATCAATCGCAATTTTGGGGCTGGAAGGCGACGAGGACTGACCGTTGAATCGGGCTGGGTTGAGCGGTTTACACATTCCCTTGACATTCATGGGTCCTTTCCTTACAATGATGTTGTTGAAGCATGGCGGGAAACGGTACGCCCCTACAACCGTGATACAACCCAGGTACGACGGAATCACCCCGGTCGTTTGTACGAGCGACGTCTCCAACGTCACCTTCACCGAATGATGCCTCATCGCCGCCAAGGTGACGTACATGAGGCTGGGAACATCCGCGATGGTGAGCGACGCTGGGGGCAGGTGTACGCTCGTGTCTGGGAAGTTCTTATCCGCCAGCCAATTGGTTCCACGATTCGCGTCCCAACCGCTCGAGGAGGAGCTCTTTCCTTCGAACACGCAGGCCTGCTAGTCACGATTCGTGACGGACGCGAGCGGCGCTTTGTCAATCGGATTGCAAGGGTTTTGGGATACATTCGCAGCGAAGAACATGAAGGGCATGTCACTCACATACGGCGTGACCACCCTCGGCCCGATGCTCGTTTACAATTGAGCACGTGGCTGAATGAATTGCAAAAGCAACAAGGTGTCCGAAATGCTCCGCCTCGATGGTGGGATTACATCAACATCATTGCGGCTCCAGCAGAATTAGGGCAGCTGAATTGGCAGCTCCACGTTGATTTGACCGACCTTCGGCAGGTGGAGGAAAGCGGTCTCGGAAATCTCTTGATCAATGTTTACGACGGCTGATTACAGCCATCATGATGGCAGCGGTTGTTGCCACAAAGGAAAGTGAAGGAGTATCTTCACCTTCATTGGGCTCAATAACTTCCTCTTCATCCTCCACAATCGGGATGACTTGGTAGATGAGATGCACCTCAAGGTCGTTACCATCAAAAGGCTCAGGCAATCCTATGAGTGCAGTGCCCTGTCGTTCCTCTCCAAGAAATACAATATCTCTCAAGATGTGCGGATAGGTTCCAAGTCCATTGGTGCCCTCCTCAAAATCCGCTCCTGCTTCGACAACCCAAGCAGTGACCTCGAGGGTCGCATTTTCTAAATGGGAATCATCGATAGTGAGCGCCCACGTTACAGTTCCGCTTTGCGTCCCATTGGGGGTCCATGAGAACGACGTTGAACCATCTCCAAGGCCGAGGCTTTGGTTTGCCATGTTGAAGAATTCCACGTAGAGAGAAGCCTCATCGGTGACGCTCCCCTCTTTCATCATGGTTCCATTAAACACGACGCCGGGGGGTTGTTGTCCGTTGGTGATTGACGTTGCTCCATACCTATTTTTCCATCGGTAATCCAGATACTCTTGACCGAATGGGTCTTGGCTTTCGCCCACGGCTCGATGAATGTGATATTGCTGGAGGGCGCCTTCTGCTTGGACATCATCAAGGCCGTGTTCAACGTCCACACAATTCTCGCACCAGGTGGCAGTGTATACTTCCACTACCGCTGGTAAGTCAGTGAGGTTTGTTACACTGGCGCTGGTGTTGTTAGCATGAGCCCATTGTCCTCCAAAGATCATTCCGTGTTCAACAGGAGCAGGTGGCAACGCAGAGTGGACGGGGAGGGATATGACAAGAAGCGATGCTACTGCAAGGAGACTGATGAGTCGTCGCATGGTTTACGGGAACGGGTGGCGGATTAAGAAACCCGCTATACCTAGTCCTCAGCACCTTCTTCAGCTGCTTCATCAGAAGCGTCTTCGTCAACACTGCTCTCTTTCTTGAAGAGGATGGAAGCCTTGTCGAACTCGCCGCGCTCAACCAAGTCCTTGATGACCTGAAGGCGGCTTTTGACACCAGCGCCTGAGAGGGAGACCGCACGAGCGATGCAGGCGAGGTTCTGGTGAGCGAGGCCAATGGAGTCCAAGGCTGCATACATGACACAGGCGGCAACCATGTTAACGGGAACATTCCCGGTAACAGCGGCAGGAGAAGGCTCTCCAATCTCGGTTAGCATGTTCCAGAAAATGTCCAGTACGCGGTCCAACTTTTCCTCTGTCAAGCGAGGGGAGAGGGCCTTGACCAGGTTGTCGACGGCCATGTCGAGCTGGTCAGCCCGCAAAGCAGCACGGTGGAGCACGGCAGGAGGTGCGGACCAGCCTTGGCGGACTCTAGCTTTGTAGTGCTTTGAGATGGTGGACTTAGCGTTCTTAAATTGCGCCTCAGTGATGCCGTATTGCTCCATCAAACGCTGGCGGTTGATTGGAGCAGTGCGGAACCATTCGTGAGCAAGGACTCCAATGGCAAGGGCCATGATGAGCAAATTGTGACGGTCGGAATCTCCCTTGATGCCTGCGGGCTTGCGAGTGATTGAGGTCTTCGGACACTTCAACAAATCTTTCTCGCCCGGTGTGAGGGTACGTCGCTTTGACTCCTGGAGCGGTGTCAGCTTGCGAGCAGTGGCAATGGCCAACAACAAGGCCGCCTTAGCAACGTCCTCGGAGAACATTTCCTTGATGGTGGCTACGAGTTGGCGGAACATTGGGTCGCTCTCGCGTTGTGAGTTGCGGTCAGCCCAAGCTCTGCGACGAGCAATCCTTCGCTGCTCGGGTGTGAGGCGATTTCCGTGTGCGTCGTACTTGTCGTAGGGGTTCAAGCGGGTGCTGGACTTTGAATCCCCTGCCTGAGCAAGTGGGTCCACGGTCTCATGGGTTCGTCCGTCACCGAGGGCAGAGTTGCTGTTGGTCTGCGCATCATCCATCGGGATGTCAGAAACGAGGCCGCATGAGCAAACCCGTTCACCTCGAACGTTGTCGATCTCAAAGTCTGTACCGCCGCATTCATCACATTTGTTTTCCTTTTCCATATTTTTTCCTCCAATCGCTCAAGTCATGTCGCTCGACTCCTTATAAAGAATTCAAGTCCACTCAGGTGGGCCTAAATTCCTCGGCTTCGGTGCTGTTCATTAACTTGACATATTCTTATTGTAACATCACATATTTAAATGTAACGGTTAAAAGCCCGTCGAACAACTGGCAGATTACCGTTCTTGTATTCCAAAAACGACCATATTCCTCTTTGCGTGTGGCGGCTATTGAACTTTTCTATGCGTCAAACTAAAAAAATATCTTATGTTCTTGTTTCGGCCTTCTATGGTTGCCATTTCATGAGAAACCATCCGCATCTTCAAGAAGTGTCGCCACCCCTCCCTTCAATGGGTGATTCTCTGGCGTCAAGTACGGTTACACAAGAATATGTGCCAGCCGGTCGCGGACTCCCATCATGGTTGATTGCGGCTTACTCGGAAGGTCCAGCCCCCAACTTTCTCCTGCTTCATCCCAACGAACTTCATCGTCGTCATCTTCTCGACCAACTCCAGCGCTCCGGTTACCATGTTTCGCCTCAGCACCATATGACGCTCAATCAATTGATTCGGACGCTTCACACCGACCTCCGCCTTCCCGTACTCCTCGACAACGATACAAGTTCCTCAATGGCTCTTCATTCCATGTGTCTGAAAGCGGCAGAGTCCTATGACTTTCCCCTTCTTCACACCCCAGGCGCAACAACCTGGAGCTTCAACAAATCCCAACGCCTACACCGCCTCTTCTCAGAAGTGATGCATCTCAGAAAACCGTTCAACTGGGATGGAAACCCGGGACTTGAAACATATCGAGATCTCCTACGGGAGTTCGAACAACAAGCGGGAGGCAGTCATCCAACCATGGTTCCTCGACACGTACTCAATGAACTCCAATCTACTGACGAAGTTCCGTTCCACGTGCGACATCTTGATGGCATTATCATACTCGACCAGGCACCTGATTTCACAGAAATTGAACAAGACATTCTTCTGTCCCTATCACGGTTTTGTCCAATGCATCAGCTCCTCAATCCGGGGTCATTCCGACTCGGCCATCACGGTGCCTATTTGATAGACCAAGATCCAGTTGCTCAGGATACTTTGCCTGGCTGGGTCCCTCAGCATGACCTCTGGAATGGGTCAGGCCAGATATGGAGCACCGAGATTTCGGAAGAACATCAAACCCAACTTACGCGTCTTCCAGTGGACCAGCGTCACCAAATCATCCCTGCTACAATGGCCTTGTTAGCCCATTACCTTGAGGGCAACGAGGGCCGTGTATTGATCGTAGATGGGGCCGTACAAGAACGAGAATTAGCATGGTCAAGTGGACTTGCAGGACTCGGCCTCGCATGGCGTCGCTCGTCCTCAACCCTTGACCGTCAGCCTGCTCACCATGCACTCCTACAGGCCGCACAATTGCCTCAAGGAATGAGTGCGTGGTCCATTGAAGCTCTTCGTTCAACCTTTGCGTCCACAACCTTACCGTTCAATCCAGACATGTACATTGACCTCTTGCACCCTTCGCGGGAATCATGGCGGCCACGGCCACATCTCGACATTCTCGAAAGCATGGCAGAACGCTTCCACGTATTGGGAGGCCCCGGGGCTTTAGCTCGTTGGCTGGGTGTTCTTTCCCAAGCCCGCCCATCCCTCACTGAACGCCGCCCTGAAGAAAAACGTCAGGCACTTGAAGAGACGCAGTGGTGGCTTGCTTGCACGATGAAAGTATGGAAACCTCTACTGATGGAGGAAGACCAACACCTCCTACGTTACGACATTGAAGGTTGTAGTACGGGAGAAGTCCTCCCTACTCCGTCTTCACCTTCATCGGGGATGGCGTGGTTGACACAGGTCATTCGTTCACTTGATTTCGAGTCCCTTCACCAACGTAGAGCCCCACACGACAGTGGACTGGGCACCGTACAAATATTGGTCGATGCTCTCAACGATGTTCGTCAGTCAATGCTACGTCTTGGAGCGACGTTCCCAGACGACGGTAAGGCCTTTGTTGACTTGATTGAATTTGTGGGAGAAAGTACGCGAATACAACACAGCGAATCCTCAACACCACTCATCGATGTCATTACGCCAGAGGAAGCGCTTGGCTGTGAGGCAGACCTCATTGTGCTGGCTGGGCTGGATGTTGATTCGTGGCCCATGAAAAGTCCCGTCGTCCCGTGGCTTGATGCAAAAGCACTTCTTGAACTAGGTATCTTTCAGACCGATGGCCCCATCCGTAAAGGTCGCCATCATCTTCGCCATCTGCTCAACGCAGCACCTCATATCGTCGTGTTTGATTCAAGTCCTGAAGAAGGCGGTGGTCCAAGCGCCCCCCTTGCAGAGTGGTTGAGCGATGTACGCCGCACCAAAGAATGGGACGCAATGAGGAGCCCCCCATCTTTCCTTCCCCCATCTACCTACGAGGGCAGCGAAGCAGCGCAGCCCTGGAGATGGGTTGTCAGAGAACGCGGCCATGGAAGTTGGCTCTCTCCTCAACAATACAGCTTTGAACACCAGGCTCAGAGTCCACGCCTTGTTCGACATGGCCATCAAGGTCGAGACAGGCGTCAACAATTGGGTCTTGACCTCACCAATGACCAACCTGTTGAGGCCAGCCCAATCAATGCAGACGTCATCCTTCAATCCTTCGAACCAAGCATACAGGCAGACCGTCAACGACGTCAACCGCAAGCGCGTCACTTAGGCGCAGGGGGCGTCTTTGGTTGGGACCAACGGCAATATCTCCTGAGTACAGAGGCCGTTATTCTACGGCCAACAAAGGCTTCGCTGAAAGCGGGTGGAAGTTCTTCGCCAGTATGGCCACATCTTGGTTTCAAGGACGAAAAGAAACTCTCCCCTTCCGTGGACCCTCGTCCACTGCCAGTCTATGTCTCTGAAGGTTTGGGCCTCGTTGAGCGATTCGGACATATCGAACATGAAATCACTCGTAAAACATGGTCTCCAAGCCGTCTTGAGGCTTGGCTCAAATGTCCTCGGCAAGCGTGGGCGAAACAGGTTCTCAAGGCAGATGACGAGGCCGGCGAAAGTTCGGAAGACGTCAATCTTCGTATTCGCGGGGAAGTTGTCCATCAAGCAGAAGCAGCCTTGCTCGAAGGCCACGGGATTGAGGTCACCAAAGAATCACTCCACAACATTCAGCCGCTTCACTTGGGGCCAATGGGTGTTGATGATGCCGGATGGCAAACCATCCTTCAGTTCCTTCAAAATGACGTTCTTTGGCTTGGCCGCCACAATGCAGTTTCAGTTCACCGTACCAGGGATTTGGTTGATGCGAGTCCAGAAGATTGGAGGGCCTATCTCGAGGGAGAAGTTAGTTTGCCAGCCAGCGGACGTCTCGCTCGGATGCTTCACGCAGACCTTTCACTACGTCAAGCCGCCCCTATCGCTTCAGAATGGGCGACGGTGAAGGGCCGAGAAAAATCAGTCACCATCGCGCTTGATGAAGAGGATACTGATACAAAGTTCCAACTCTTTGGTTTTGCAGATAGAGTCGACGTGTTCCTCCCGTCTACTTCACAACGAAAGAAACTTGAGGAATCAGGTGTTTTGGGAGAAGCGTCCTTTGATACCCCCTATCCTCTCGATGGCACACCTCGTACTGCTCAGCGTTTGGTGATCATCCGTGACCTCAAAACCGTCCACGGTCCAAAGCCAAAGAGCGGAGGTCTTCGGCATGCTCGCAGCCTCTTTGAAGACCTTCAACTGGCCCTCTACGCAAGGGCATGGGAGGTTCTTCATCCCAACGACCGGGTGATTGGAGTGGGGGCCAGTGAAATTGGAGAAAACACTGTCCACTATGTTGAACTTGACAGCGACCTCATACCTCTGCGTGAGGAAATGGAAATCGGAGAAATTACAGATTATTTCCCACTTCAATTCCCAGCGCTCAGTGACGAACATGTTCATCGGACTCCATTCCGTACATGGCTCCATGAACGTTTAATCGTAGCACAACGGGCTGTTGTTACAGCAGCCTCTGGGCAAGTGAATCCTACTCCGGGCCAACATTGTGATTACTGTTCACTCTCACATTCCTGTGCAGTATCGACCTATTCTGGAGGTGGGTTTTGATGGTTGAATTCAACAGGAGTCAGCGCCTTGGTTTGGACCTCGACCGGCACATTGCGTTGGATGCAGGCGCGGGTACTGGCAAAACAACGGTGATGGCCGAGCGTTATGTTCAGCATCTTATCGCATCTGAACAACGGGCAACCCACATGACTCCACCGGGACCTCGTGTCCCACTCAGCGGGCATGGTGCCCTGCGATCCCCCAAGAAAGAGCGAACCGAACTTGAGGACTGGAAAGGATTGTTGCCCTCTGAAGTTGTGGCAATCACCTTCACGAGAAAAGCCGCCGCCGAACTCAAGGCACGAATCCGAGAGCGACTGGCTCAAAGCCGGGCCCAACCTCTCGCATTCGGCGATGATGATGGCATCTATGATCCACGTTTGCGCCACGATTCCGATGTTGAAATGCTCCTTTCAGGTTTGGATGAAGCACCCATTTCAACCATCGATGCCTTCCTTAATCGGCTCGTTCAGCCCTATATTGACCTCGTAGCCCTCTATCCTTCACATCAACAAATATCAGAAGAACGAGCTCCGTTGATGTTGAATGACACCTTGAATGCAGTGTGGAGAATTCGAACTGTTTCCGATGCACACGAAGCCGGCGTTCTTCATCATCACGAGGAATTTCTCCTCGCTCGGAATCGACTCGTCACGCGCCTTGGTGGACAAGCCCAAGCGGAAACGGTGCTCGGCGGCTTGATGGACCGGTCGCTCTTTGTCGAACAATCTCACCGTGCCATGATACAGCGAGCTGAAGATTTGGGCCTCGACTGGGCTGGTCGAGGCCCGGCTCCAGCTTCCATCTTGTTGGACATGATTGCAGAACCGGTAGCAGATGAGCTGCCCGACTTTGTTGCCACCCTCGCTCAAGGGATTTCGCAGTGGACCGGAGAATTCCTGCCCTACGCTGCCTCATGCCTTCATCCCGCCGAAGCAGATACTGAACTGACTCGCTTCAACCACCTGGTCCGAACGCTCAGTGAACCTCTTCCGGACAACCCGGGAGAACAATTGGTGTGGGTTTGGAAGGTACTTCTTGGCCTTGCAACCTCGTCTGGATTAACAAAAGGAAACCCGACCTTTTTCCCGAGTAACATCCTGCCAAAAGGCGACAAATGGCCTCCAGGAATCACCTCAAAAACCAATGCAGTGGGCCTTTCAAAAGATGATAAAGACGACTTGTATCTGCGTTCGTCAAACCGTATTCAAGACATCAAGAGGCATCTTGAAACCTCAACTGGCAAACTGATTTCCTTGCTTGCAAGGTCTGCCTTTTTACTCAATCCCGGAAATGGATTTGATGGAATGCCTCTTGATTGCCCCTTGCGCTTGGACCCGCTCCAAGAACCAATTCCAGTTGAGCCTGGAGAACGAAACACCTACATTTCACCCTCACTTCAAATGGAAGTCCTTAGCGATCTCATTGTTCTTCATCAAGGGTGCAATCAAATTCTTGCTCGTCGAAAGTCCGTCGATGGGTTGCATGATTTCGATGACCTCCAGCGCTTTGCAGCAGATTTGCTACTGGCTCGTTGTCCGGATGTGTGCCGGCACCTCTATCCCCCAAATGTCATCGATGTGTTGGATGGGCTTGGAGACGAACCATGGAGCGATTCCCACATTTCAAGGGCTCTTACACTGTTGAACGACCGCCCGCAACTTCAGGAAGATTTGCATCGCCGAGTCCAAATTCTGTCGGAATTACGTCGCCAATTCAGAGCCTTTATCATCGACGAATACCAAGATACGAACCCCTCCCATTATCGGCTTCTTGCTCGTTTGTGGGGTCGTCGTGCACATCGTGCTGACGACCCGGCACGACCCAGTGGTTTGTGGGACCCTACGGTCTGTATTGTCGGTGACATGAAGCAGAGCATCTACCGATTCCGACAGGCCGAGGTATCGGTGATGCGTCGCGCAGTAGCGACCATACGTTTGTGCAACAGCATTGAATCCAACGATTCCAGATTGGACCATCTACGTCAGGCAGGATGCGGACGTGATCCACGTCCCGTTGGCGCAGGAGGAGAAACGGGGTCCTTTTCCAACGAGCACACCGGGGAAGAATCTGCCCCTCACACCTTCGTTTCCTTTGATGAGGAAGATGTCGGTGGTCAACCCGCTATCACGGGCGATCGCCTCCTTCGTCGTCACGAAGGTCACATTGATTTGACCTCAAACCATCGCACTCGTCATGATTTGATGAACAGCATGAACGACATGTTCGATGAAGTCTTTGACACCCGCTATCACGCGCTCCCCGGTGATTGGCATGCTGAGGCTCAGCGACTCCGACCTGCTCGAGACCTTGATGATCCGGGTGTGCTCGAATGGCTCTTGCCGATTCAAGGACAACTCCAAGACGTTTCCATGGACCTCGATGTTCCTCTCAACACCTTCGAGGATCCGAACGCCAAAGGCTTCCAGCTTGAACATGAACTTCTTGCTGACCGCATCCAAGCCCTTCTCAACAAAACTCCAACTCAAGTATGGTCCACGACCGACGCAGCGTGGATGTCGATTGAGGAAACTGGCCCAGATGTCCGTCCCGAGGACATCATGATTCTCATCAATTCACGTACGCATCTGCCTGATATGGTTGAGCGACTTCGCGCTCGGAGCATTCCCGTCATGGCCGACCGCCAAGGCCTCTTACTCATGCAACCCGTGGTCCAACCACTGATGTCTTTGTTGGCGCTCATGGCCAATCCATGTTTGCGAAAAGCGGGCATCGAGTTTGCTCGCTCTGCCGTGGTTGGTATGAGTGAAAGTAGGGTGCATACCGCCTTTTCATCGCTCGAAGACGGAGCGTCGGTTTGGCCCTGTTTGATTGAGAACGCCCCAACCTCTGCAGTTGCAGCACTTCTCGAACGACTTCATCAACGTACATCCTGGGGCGCGATATACGATGTATTCGATGATGTTCTTGACCACTCAGACCTCTTTGTGGTCTATTGCGACGACGCTCAACGTCAACATGCAGAAGCATGGCTGGGAATGATTCAATCCATCGGAACTGAAGTCGGCCATGATGCATCAGCACTGTACCGCAGAATGGGCGAATTGCGAACGCTTGGTCGCCAAGGTCCACAAGCCATCACGCGGCCCGGACAAGCTGCGGTTCAGATCATGACCATTCACGGAGCCAAGGGCTTACAGGCTCCCGTCGTCCTGGTCACCGGTTTATTCTCAGCAGGTATGGCAGACGCGTCCATCTCAGTTCAAGATAACGTCCTCGTCACGCCCCAAGTCATTGCCGGACGTCTGCAACCCTACGTCGCCAAAGAACGCCCTGAGGACGGACTTTGGGCCTTTGCCAGTCAAATGAACAAGGCTCAAGATAAGGCGGAATTGCGACGGAAATTCTACGTGGCGCTCACTCGGGTCAAAGACCGCCTTATCATCACGGGCTCACCAGGAGATCGCTCAACGTTCGACCAGGAGTCAGGAACACTCTCGGTAAAACTCAAGCCAGACCCGCGAACGATGGGGCGTATGTTTGTTGAAGGCTTGCGACGCGCAGCATGGTGCGCCAATGACGATGATTCTCCTTGGCTCTTAGCCGGTGACGCTGAGAAGGACGACCTTCCTTTGTTTGAACCAAGCAAAGAGGAAATTGCTCTAAACCCTGCCCAACTCTTTGTTTCCAGCCCACTGGGAGAAGAGGGTGTCCAAGGAATCAGAATTTACCATCACCCATCCTGCTTTGGGATGCAAGAAATCGTTTCTCCGCAACAACGTGCACGTCACCTGCAAGAACGACTGGGCGAACTTGTTGAAGTTGAGACCTCCTTGCCTCAAACCATCGTTCGCGACCGAGCAATCAAGGGCGCTGCACATCATTTGGATGCCACCCACGCCTGCCCTCGAAAATACTGGCTCGAGCACGTCAAAGGTTGGGTAAGTGAACCCTTTAGGTTCCCGAATACCAAAGCGGCAGAAGTCAAAACTCCTTCATGGCCAAAGGCAACAGAATTTGGATTGATGATGCACAGGGTTGTAGAAATCGGTCTTCGAAACCCATTGAACCTCATCGCTCATCACGCACCGCTTGGCCGGGAATGGCATCACGAGAGCGAAGATGAAGTCCTTGCATCTTCAACCACAATAGCCAGAGTGATGAATGAATTTGGTTATGGAGAAACTCAAACCGAAGGGACTCCAGAAGCAAAATGGCGTGACCGCCTCATGCACATCGCCGATTTGATTGACAAAGGCGTCTTAGGCCAGTGGGTCAAAGGTGAACATTTGCACCACTACAGCGTTGAAGCAGTCCGTACAGAATTACCATTCTTCCATCGCCATGAAATCGACACGTCGAGCATGCCCGTTTCTGTATTTTCTCCACAAGGTCACACTGAGCAGGCGCTGGTGCGACAGGTCAACATGGATTTCAGTGGCCGTGCAGACCTGGTGTTGGCCCTTGCAGACGAAGAAGGCAGAGGTGCTCTTCAAGTGGTTGACCTGAAAACCCAAGGGTGCCTCCAACCCTTCAATGAAGAGGACCCTACGAGGGGTCACGGCTTGCAGGGCACTCCACCAACCACCACCTCTCTCGAACCAATCGGTCCCTATGAACGAGCTATTCTTGATGAACATCGATTGCAATTAACTCTGTATTCCATGGCACTTGAAGCGATTGAGCAACGGAAGCCCGAAGAACACCGACGCATGATTCTACCTCCTGCAATTCTCATCGGTGCTAACGGCCGCATGGTGCAGTTAACGACTGAGGAATTCGAAACCTCTCGGACGCAATTGCTCGAACACCTGTTCTGGCGAAGTACGCTTCATCTTCGCCCTGAAACCGAGGAACCACCTAGGCTCTCTGCTGGTTCGGCCATATGCGAGCAATGCCCATTTTATCGTGGAGATGTGCGACGCTGTGGGCCCGAAGGCGAACCTCTTGGACTGCAGTAACTCAAAGTTTTGACGCTGTAATAATCAGCGTACCAGCCCACCCTTCCTTGGCGCCGGTTTGGGTTGTTATTACGTCTGTAAAACCAGCATCGGTCATACCCTTACGCCACTGGTCGATGGAAAGCGTTGTCATGTGAACGTTGAGCGAATCGGGCCAGTCGTGGCTTGATGGATTTTCGAGGTAGTGGTCCACACCGATGACAATTGAGCCTCCAGAGTTGAGCCAGTCAGCATGCAGTGTTTTGAGAAAACTCAGTGGGTCGTGAAGATAGTACAAACATTCCATGCTGTGAAGCAGGTCTACCGCTTTTTCTGGTTTCCATTCAGGCAGCATCGCTTCGGTATAGTCTCCGTCAGGATGGGCTGCTTTCGCCTTCTCAATCATGGCGGTCGCCCCGTCAACGCCGGATGCTCCCCTGCAAAGGGAATGGGCCAGTAACTTCCGAACAACCCAACCATTCCCACATCCGATATCGATAGCGGTGAAGGGCTCTTGACGGTGAGCAAGCACACGTTCGAGCATCACATCAACGCTGGGCCCGTGCCCACGTTCCATACCCTCGTCTCTTCCAGCCTCTGCCCATTCGCTGAACACATCCGTCGCCTTTCTCTGACTCATACCCCTCACGCCTCATCGGTCGTCCATGAAGATGTCCATGGCGAAAAGAAGATGCTCGCCCTCGATATGGAGCCAACATGCTGGACACGACAACGAGCCTCGAAGACGTTCTTTACCCTCCGATTGAAGCACATGAAAAAGGTCGTCTAAGCGTCACGGAACTCCATACAATCGCTTGGGAGCGAAGTGGGAATCCAGATGGCATACCCGTTATTGTGATTCACGGAGGGCCGGGCGGTGGAGGTCAGCCCTCCTATCGCCAATACTTCGACCCCGCTGCCTTTGACATCATACAATTCGATCAACGAGGATGCGGCCAATCAACTCCACACGCAGAACTTGAAGACAACACGACGCAGGCTTTGGTTAGCGATATTGAACAACTCAGAGAGCATTTGGGCGTTGAATCGTGGCATGTTTTCGGTGGTTCATGGGGTTCAACCCTCTCGCTCATCTATGCTCAACACCATCCCGAGCGAGCCATCAGTTTGGTTCTTCGGGGCATATTCATGTGCCGTAAAAGCGAGCTGCGCTGGTTCTATCAGGACGGTGCCAGCCATATCTTCCCAGATGCATTTGAACCCTATCGAGACCACATCCCAAAAGCCGAGCAAGACGATCTGATCACGGCCTATTATTCGCGGTTGACCAGCGAGGATGCCCAAGTTCGCCGTGCTGCAGCAAAAGAGTGGACTCGCTGGGAAATGGCGACAAGTCGTCTGTTTCCGGACCCTGAATATCTTGAGAAAGCCGAAGACCTTGATTTTGCAGTTGCTTTCGCTCGAATTGAATGCCATTACTTTATCAATGCCATCTTTGTCGAGGAAGCCCACATTCTCAAGCACGTAGACTTGATTCAACACATTCCTACCGTGATTGTGCAGGGGCGTTACGACGTGGTTTGTCCACCTCGCAGTGCGTGGGAATTGCACAAAGCACTCCCACAAAGCCAATTGATAATGGTCAGCGACGCTGGCCACTCCATGGGGGAAGTCAGCATTGCTCGGGAATTGGTCAACGCTACGAATGCCCTTCGTTAGGAATGAAGACCTCACGTTGTGAGTACAAAACGTGCTCTTTCAAGCGTCGGCTTGATAGGTAGGAGAGAACTGGCCGTATGTGGAGGCTTGACCTCCCGGTGAGAATATGACGGAAGGAACCATCACGCCTGAGGTCCGCATCAAGGAATTGGAAGAAGGACTTGCCACTGAGACCGACCGTTTGCAAAAACTGTTCGCTGCCTATGAATCTCAGGAAAAGGAACTTGTTGACTCTCGAGCCGAAATTGAAGTTCTTGAGAAAGAAATCATTGACCGAGAGATCGAAAAAGAATCACTCGAATCCATCATTGCTGAGAAGGACGTCCGTGTTCGAGAACTGGAGATGAGGGCTACAAAAGCATCAAAGCGCGTGGAGCACCTTGAGCCAGAATTGGACAAGATGGAAGAAAAGTACTCCCGTGAAAAGGACCGCTTGGGCAAAGTCTTCGGTATCGCAGAAGAATTGGATAACGATTTGCGCCTTGCCGTTACCGAAATGAAAGCTCGTGACGATTGGTATGTCGGTCACATGCAAATCTTTGAAGATTTGAACAAGGCCATCAAAGAGCGCTACGAGATGATCGAGCGTGCTGTCGAATCCGAGCGCAAGTCTCAACACATGTCTCGTGCCTTTACCGAACGTGTTGAAGAAATGGTCCAGGCGCGTAGTGAGGAGATGAGTGAAGCAGAGGCTGAAGCAGCAGAGGCCCAAGAGGCCACCGCTGCTGTTGAAGTCGTTGAGGAAGCTCCTGAAGAAACACCGGCAGAAGAGCCAGAAGCAGCAGAGGCCGAAGAAGAATCTGAAGCTGCTTCCGAAGAACCCCCTGCAGACTGGGGCGATGGCGAAGACCCTTGGTCCTCTAACTAGGTGAGATGATGGCTGGTTTGGCCCCCGGAGGCCACGGCCCAGTATTGATGATGAGTATGATGGGCGTGAGCGCCCTCATCATTGGCACCATCATCGACCCCGTCGCTGGCCTCATTCCGATGTTTGGCATCTTGTGCTTGATGGCAGCAGCATTCATGGTAAATTTTTGGCGTGACCCGGACCGTCCAATACCGCGAACTGAAGGCATCCTCGTATCACCAGCAGACGGGAACGCGATGTTTTTGCGACGGGAACGAGCCATTGGCAGACGGCCAACTCGGGACGAAGTTCAGGGAGGGGAAACCGAACATGATGCCCTTTCCGGTGACTGGTATCCCCGTCCTCTTGAAAACCCTCTCAGTTTTGCGACCGAACAGCAGTTTGAACCCGTTAAACCGGGTGAAGAGGGGCCAGAAGACGTTTGGCGCCTTGCTATTTTCATGTCCCCTCTTGACGTGCACGTGAATCGGGCTCCCGATGCAGGTGTCTTGGAGCGTATCGAACATAGGACAGGCAAAGGCCTGCGTCGTGGACCTTTTCGTGCTGCGTTCAAAAAAGAGAGCCAATACAACGAACGAGTTCGTTCAGTCTACCTCCTCGATAACGGTGTCCGTATCGAAATGACACAGATTTCCGGAGCATTGGCTCGTACGGTATTACCCTACGTGGGTCAAGACGCTCAGGTACGACGTGGGCAACGCATCGGCATGATCCGTCTTGGGTCACGAGTTGATCTGCGTGTTCCAGCGCATCTTTACTCGTCATCGATTCTTACTGCTGAAAACGGTGATGTGGCCCATCCGAAGGGGATGCATCTTCAAGCAGGACGGAGTGTCGTGTTTACATTAGCGGGGGAACATGAATGAGTCGATGGAAGCGCGTCGTGCCTGCAGTACTTGTTCTCCTATTGGCGAGCATGCCTCTGGTTTACTACCAACTCGGAAACTTGGTTTACACACAGGCAGCTGCCAGCAGCCCGGATTGTTCCGGCCATGCCGCACGAAACTCGCCTGATAATTTCAGCGTGGAGTTGTGGCACGAAGACGTCAGCGTTGTGACGCATGAGAAAAACGACACGCTATCCTCTCAATTGGAACCGTTATGGTTTGACTCTTGGGAGAATGCCACCATCGACGTTCCTGACGAACCCATCACGCTGGCGGCATGGGTCATGGAGCACAACGCCAGCGACCCATGGGTGATTGTAGTTCACGGAATTAGGTCGTGCAAAGCCAACCATGAGGCCTTAATCCCCGCTGCTTGGCTCCACCAAGCCGGGTTCAATGTCATCCTGTTCGACATGCGAGACCACGGAAACAGTACCGTAGAAGACGGTCTTGTGTCCGCAGGACAACGGGAGCATCGGGACGTGTTAGCAGTTTGGCAATGGTTGCAGGACACCAAAGGGGCTGAACCTGAACATATCGGGGCCGTCGGCATCTCAATGGGGGCTGGCGCTGTTACCATCGCTTTTGAGCAAGAGCCAGCGCTCCAATCGGTGTTTTTGGAGTCCCCGTACTCCTCGATGGGCAATGTCATTGAAGAGGAATTGGTTTTCGCTGGTTTCCCAGTGTTCCTCAAGGACGCCGCCCTCTTTGCCGGCAAGGTCTCTTCAGGCGACAATTTGGTGAAGTACGAACCGATTGAAGCCATGAATGTGGTGGGAAATCGCTCGGTATTCGTGACACATTCTCTTGAAGATGTCCGCATCAATACCTACCACGGAAAATCCATGTGTGAAGCAGCTCAAGCAAGTGTGGATGCCAACGGTACAGTTGATTGCTGGTTCGCCTCGTCGGCTATTTCTCACAACGATGGCGACCGTGAAGGGGTCCTCTCTCACATTACGCTGATGCTGACCCAACCCGACACGTACAGGGACAAACTTGTTGACTTCTTCAACAACAGCATTGGCCAACCCAATGCGGTGGTTTGAAACCAAGGACGCGAACCCAAGACTGAGGCGAACCCATGTCACAACCCAGCGGTCTTCGGATGATTGGTGAGGGCGGGAAGGGATTGCGCATTCACGATTTGGTCAAAGCCCCTGCCAACACACCTTGGGCAAAAGCCAAACAACAATCTTGGGATGCAAGTGAGCCAGCAACGGTGTATGTAACGCCAGAAGTCTTAGCAGACGGTACAACTTGTTCAGCTGTTACCGTGATTCTACGAACCAAAGGGTGCCACTGGTGGTGGTCCTCAGGCTGTACCTTTTGCGGCTACTTCAACGATACCCGTGACGACGTCACCAGCGAAGATCTCCACGCTCAGTGGGAAGCAGCGAAAGTGAAATTTGACCAGTTCGCACAGCAAGACATGGTCAAGGTATACACCTCGGGAAGTTTACTCGAAGACCGAGAAATTCCCGTTGACTTCCAAGAGACTGTCCTTCGTGATTGTGCTGAACTCGGCAAAGAATTGATTGTAGAAAGCCGCTGTGAACAGCTGACAGAAGAGAAATTAGCATGGGCCACCAGCATCAACCCATCGTTTACTGTAGCCATTGGTCTCGAAGCCTACGATGACGAGGTTCTTCGTTTCCATGTCAACAAGGGTTTTACTACTTCATCATGGGACCGAGCAGTGACGAATCTTGAAACCTTCAACCTAAGAGTGAAAACCTATCTCATGTTCAAACCACCCTTCATGAGCGAAGCCGATGCACTGGACCACAGTGTCAAATGGATAGAGGCAGTAGCGCATCGGAGCGATGAAATTTCTGTCAACCCGATGAATATTCAGCGTGGAACGGTGATCGACCGTTTGCATCGCCACAACGAATACCGGCCTCCCTGGCTCTGGTCTCTGGTTGAAATGATTCGTCGGGCTCATCCAAGCCTCCACCCGGACGGTGGCTCAAATTCACAAGGAGAGGCGGTAAGTCGCCTCATCGTTCACCCGACCGCAGGAGGGAAGGTGAGAGGCTCTCACAACTGTGGCTCTTGCGACGGTGAAGTAGTCGCAGCGATTGAGCGATACGCGGTCTCGGGAGATTTGATGGAATTCGAAGGCCTCACATGTTCATGCCAAACGGTTTGGGCCAACGAGTTGACCCTTGAGCGTCAACTCCCCCTCCCTCTCGGCCTCTCAAAACCTCGACGCGGGCGAGTCCTTGAACGGCTTCGCTCCCCGTGATGAAGAGGGGCGAAGGCCTCCATATTCGTCAATTCATGTGGTGAATGTTTATCACCGCCCGTCAAGTCGGATGTTTTGACCCCTATGGGGTCATATTGAGGTGCCCTGCGTGACAAATTCCACAGCCTTGCCAGATACAACCGTCGGAACAGGAGAACCTACTGCCAGTAGAATCGTTCTCACGCTCCTCTTTGTTGGCCTTCTTGGCCTTTATTCCCTCTTCTCAAATGTCTTTGGCTGGGATAACCTTCCATTGCTTGGCGAAGTGGTTCCGCTCATCGGAAACCTTGGTGGCAGTGGAATCTGGTACTACCTCATCGGATTCTTGGTCGGTATCGGTGCGATTGTAGCAACAGTGGTGGGCGAGGTTCTCGCAGAATAAGGGAGGTGTCATGAATGGAAACGATTTTCTTGTCCGGTGGCTTTCTTCTCTTCGCCCTCTTCTTTATGTCTCAATCTCTCGCTAAAGGTGTGGGTACCGTCGGTGGAGCTCTCACGCAAATTGGCTTGTTCATCCTACGGAAAAACCCTCCAGGTCTTGTCGATATTTTTAACGACAAGAGTGGAAGCGGCTCCCGCACTTGGATGAACTTCGGTATGCTTTGGCTCGTTTTCGCCGGGTTGCTCGGCTTCTTGGGAGGCTGGCACAATTACGACCCGTCTGCTTTGGATTCGCTCGCAAGCATCGGATGGTCCTATGATGATGGATCTTCACTGCGAGATGTGACACTCACCTTGCTTAATTTCGCTCTACTTTACGGCCTCGTCGGGGCAGGTATGGTTGCAGTCTCTCGCAACGGCAACGGTCGTCTGGCCAGTGAAGCAAATGCTTCCCTCATGGCTCTGGTTCTTTCCTCGCTTATCTTACTGCGTTATCTCTTGCCTTTCATCTTCGGCTTCTTGGACATTGATACCGAAACTGGGGTTGTTGCAACCATGCTCTACAGCTTCGAGACATTGGCAGTAGGTTTGGTACTCGTTCCCGTCCTCATCAACATCCTCATCACTGCTGCAAGTCGCGGTGAAGAAGAACTTCAAACCAGTTCTTGGTTCCTCATTATGGGTGTTACCGCTAACATCCTCGCCATGATTTACATGTTCTTTGGAGAACTCGCTGGAGCCACTCAAACAGTTTGGCTCGCAGAACGCGTCGCACACGGGTGGGTTCCACTCGCTCTTATCTTTGCAGTTGGATATCACGTCGTCCCAATGGCATCCAAGCAACCCATTTGGTCAGCCTCCATGCGAACGGCCAGTATGTTCCTTTTGTTCATCACGATTCCCCCCTTCTTCATGACCGATGCATCAGGAAGCAATTTCTTGACAAACGTTGGTGCTATCTTGCTTACGCTGGGTGTTTTGCCAATTTTTGCAGCCTCAATCAACATCATCATGACGGCCAGTTCAGGCCTCAGTTCAACGGTCAAGAACCCCGGAGCAGTTGCTGCTTTGTTGGCGTTCACCATGCTACCTTTCTTTGCCATTGGAGGTTACTTCACCGCCATGGATACCTACGTAGGAACCGGTGATTTGGGCGCTATGGCTCACTCTGTTGACATGGGAATGTTGTTCACAGTTGGCGGCCTCATGGTCTTAGCAGGCGTCTTCTCAAACTATCCACTCGCCATTGGAAAACCACTTGCTACTCGCTCTACGGCCAACTTGGCCACATGGATGGTTCTTGTCGGCGGTGTTACCTCGACCATTACGTTCGTTGCTGGGGACTTTACGACCAATGCCGTAGCATCATCAGGCGTTGAAGACGTCGTCGCCAACAGTGGCGGATTTTTCCTAACAGGGTCAGGTCTCTTCTACCTCATGGGCATCGGCACCATTCTCGCTACTCTCGTGACCATCCGCACGGGAATTTCAGCAACCGGACGCAGCCTCGAACCAACCGCAGCCTCCGACGTCGCCAAATACACGCTCGTTGCAGGTTCTTCGACCACCATTCGTTCCCTCATTGGACGTGGTGTTGGCGTGGATACTGAACTCCTCATCAGTCACGCAGAGGAGAAAGAAGGCGGGTCTACCATCATCGGTGTCACCGCTGAACTTCACAACGATGAAGTCAAAGAATTTCCACCATCGGCATCCTCTGCCTTGGTTGAATTTGTACAATATCTGGCCGATTCAAACCAATCCGTGTTTGATGTATTCCGTTCCATCGACCTGGATGATTCAGGCAAGATTGACAGCAAGGAACTGCTTGCTGCTCTTGAAGCATCGGACATCAGCGAACTCAACTCCATTGAATCGGCTGAACTTGTCGAACTCATGGACTTGGACGGTGACGGTGAACTCAACCTTCCAGAACTTGACATTGCTATCGCTCAAATCAAGCGAGATCACGACATTGTATCCTCCTCAGAAGAGGAGTAATCTGAGCATCGGAAGTGATGCTGGTGCGCATTGGTCTGGTCGGCAAACCCAATGTGGGGAAATCAACCTTCTTTAGCGCAGCAACGCTCGCTCACGTTGATATTGCAAACTATCCATTCTGTACCATTGACCCGAATGTGGGTGTTGCTTTTGTTGAAGCACGACTCCCTTGCCCGTGCAAAGACTTACGAGAGAAATTGGAAACCGAAGGACGGATTGAAAGCGTTGCAGAAGACGATGTTCGTCAAGGAAGCCTGTGCGAACCACGTACTGGCACCTGCATCGGACATCGCCGCTCTGTCCCAATCGCTCTCGTCGATGTCGCTGGACTTGTTCCTGGGGCCAGTGAGGGCCGAGGGCGTGGCAACGCCTTCCTCGCAGACCTTGCCAATAGCGATGTTCTCATTCAGGTTCTTGACGCGGCAGGTACCACCGATATTGAAGGACAATTTATGGGAACTGAAGTGACTCTTGAGCAAGCACAAGAGGCAATGCGAGCAGAGATTGAATTTCTTCAACATGAACTTGATGCCTGGATTGGAGGCTTACTCGAAGATGGATGGAGTCGTGGTGTACGGCGAGTCCAAGCCGAGGGCGAGAAAGGTCTGATTTCATTTATTCAAGAGCGTTTGAGTGGACTTGGTGCAACCTTGAACATGGTCAATCAGGCTATGCTGGAATTCAATGGAGAAGTTGAGAATACCCAGCAACCTTGGGAGTGGGACACCACCGTGCTTCATCGTCTTGGCCAAATACTCCGTGGGCATCTCTTCCCAATCGCCTACGCTGCCAATAAATTTGACATTGCTCCTGAGGGCGTACTCAATGGGTTCACCCAACACAACATGGTTGGTTGCATGGCAGATGTTGAGTTGGCTCTCCGCCGTGCTGAAGCAGCAGGGCTCATCGATTACCGACCGGGAGCCTCGTCCTTTTCCCTAGCCACCGACACCTCGTTGAATGATGCTCAACGCAAAGCACTCAACCACATGGGTAATCGCTTGGAAGCGCATGACGGTACGGGGCTTGCTCGTTTGCTTGACCGTGTTCTCTTTGACCATCTCGAACGTATTGTTGTATATCCGGTACAGGATGAAACCCACTGGGTTGATGGAGACGGTCGCGTTCTCCCAGATGCTTTTGTTGTGCCCGCTGAACTCCAAGCCAAAGCCCTTGC
>QQSD01000012.1:0-17095 GCA_003602485.1 Candidatus Poseidoniales archaeon
ATCAACAAACCCGAAGTGGGCATCCTCGGCGTTCACAACGCCAAAGACCGAGCAGTTGTACTCAACGGCCAAGTGGTTGTTCGCAGAATCATGAACCTCTCCTCATCCTGGGACCACCGTGTTGTCGACGGACATGACGGTGCAACTTTGGTACAGTTGGTGAAATCTTACTTAGAGCACCCCGCTACAATTTTCATGTGAGGTGATGTTGTGAAGACAAAGAATTGCCAAGTCCTCGTCGTCGGAGCAGGTCCCGGCGGATACGTCGCAGCCATCCGAGCCGCTCAACTCGGTTTGAAGACAATCATTGTCGAAGGTGAGCGAGCCGGCGGAACATGTTTGATTCGAGGCTGCATCCCCTCCAAAGCGCTGATTCATGCCGCACATACCTTCCACAACCTTGCCAAGCACTCCGCAAAGGACGGCCACATGGGCATTTCGATTCCTGGACCTGCTGAACTCAGCATGGCCAACCTCGTGGGTTGGAAAGAAGGCATCGTTGACCGTCTCAACAAAGGCGTGGAAGCCCTGCTCAAGAATTCTGGAGCGGAACTCGTGACCGGATGGGCCGTCTTCCAAGACGCAAAAACAGTGAAGATTGGTGAAGGCAAAGATGCGACCCTCATCCAGGCAGACCACGTCATCATGGCACAAGGATCTGTACCCATTGAACTCCCCTTCATGCCCTACGACGACCACGTTTTGTCATCAAGAGAAGCACTTTCTCTTGAGAACCTCCCAGAACATGTTGTCGTCGTGGGCGGCGGCTACATCGGCCTCGAACTCGGCATCACCTTCCGCATGCTCGGTTCAGAAGTGACCGTGGTTGAAGCCATGGACTCTGTCTTGCCTCTGTTTGACAAAGAATTGCGCCGACCTCTCGAACTCTTCCTCAAGAAGAATAAGATCAAGGTTCACACAGGCGTCTTTGCCAAAGGTGCTGAAACACAAAAAGGTGGGAAAGTCAAACTCAACTTCATTGATAAAAACGAGAAGGATGAGAAGAAGATGCAACATATCGTAGCCGACAAAGTACTGGTGACCGTGGGTCGTAAACCCGCTTCATCGGGACTCGAAAGCACGGGCGTTGCACTCGACGACCGTGGCTTTGTCAAGGTCAACGAGCGTTGTGAAACCAATATGAAAGGCGTTTACGCTATTGGAGACCTTTGTGACTTAGGCGAGATGCTGGCACACGTCGCTTCGTTCCAGGGCGAAATGGTAGCTGAACTCATCGCTGGCCACCGCAGAGCCTACGACCCTGTCGCAGTTCCCGCCATTGTATTCACAGAACCAGAAATCGTCTCTGTGGGTCTTTCTCCAGACCAAGCCAAGGAAGAAGGCCATCCCGTAATCATTGGAAAATTCCCCCTCGCTGCAAACGGACGCTCACTCACACAGGAAGCTGAAAAGACCGGTGGATTCGTTCGTGTAGTCGCCCGAGAAGACGATCACCGCATTCTCGGCATCCAAGGTGTTGGAACCCACATCAGCGAACTGGTTGGTGAATGGACGCTCGCACTGGAAATGGGCGCTGTACTCGAAGACATTGCGCATACCATCCACGCTCACCCAACGATGACTGAGATGACTCACGAAGGCGTGCTCGACACGCTCGGTCATGCAATCCACAAAATGTGATTTGATGAATTTCGACCTTTACAGGTAGATGATGAAGGGCGGGGCTAAGCCTTCAACGACTGTACGTCATGGCTTCATTCTTCTTCGATGTCGTTTGACATCATGACGGCAACAGGCCGTGTGCGCTCGTTCTCATCCAAAATGAGGCGGGCCATGATAACCATGGGAGCCCCGATGATGGCTCCAGCAATACCCCATACCTGTGAAAACAGCATGACGGTCAGGAGAAGAACGAGCGGAGAAATACCAATTTTAGCGCCTGAGAGGTTGGGTTCAACCAGTGAACCGAACATCTGTTGATTTCCAATCAGCAAAGCCAACATCATCATTGCTGTGAACGGTTCAAGCATTATGAATCCGATGAGTACTGGAGGAATGGTTGCGAAAAGCGCCCCGAGAATGGGGATGAAGTCGAGCAAGAAGCACAACACACCAAACAAAAACCACCCTGGAAGATCAAATCCAATCGGCGAGATGATGAGGGTCATCACCAGCGCTTGTCCACCGCTGCAGGTCACCTTTGAGACCACATAAGCGCTGATGGATTCAGTCGAATCTTTGACAATGTTCCTAGCACGACCGGTTGATTGTGGAAAAGCTGCGTTGAATCGCTTGGCGATGGTGTGCTCTTCAAGAATGATAAACATGAGAAATATGAGAACCGTGATCATGGTTCCAACAAAGGCACCGAGTGAACCTAAAATTGCAAGGACAAAGGTTTCGATGTTGCTGGGTGAAGCCAGAACATTGACCCAACTGGAATCAGAAAAGATGATTTCCAGACCGTACAGGTCTGATTGCGCATACTTCGCCCTCTTCTCTTCAAGGGCGGCGGTGATTTCTGGAACCTCATCGACAAAGAGTGAGAGTTGTTCGTAAAGGAAGATCGATATTAGGTACATCGAAACGATGAAGATGAGAAGAACGACACCGTAGGAAACAAAACGGTTTCCGACCTTTCCATGTATGTATTGCTCTGGAGGCTTGATGAGAAAGAACAGCAGTACTGCGATGGCGAGGGGCATCAAAATAGGCTTGAGGTGGACCAAGGCCAAGTAAACGACAACACCAACAATCGCCACGCTTGCTGCTGTGGTTCGCTTTGAATCAATGCCAACTTTGGAGAGGGCTTCCATGGGCGGGGTTTCTTGAAGGTTCATCTAAGGCTTGCCCCGGTTGAAGTCGGGAGAACCAGTTTTCGGGAGCCTACCCCCCCGAAGGCGCCCTTGATACGCTCGGTGATGCCATTCACGAGATGGGAACGCAAGTCAGAATGGAGCGTAAGCCAAGATGTAATTGGGAAATTAACCTCTTTGTTGATACGTCTTTTGACGACCCAAGCCACCGAGACACAATGTCCTGACAAAGTACATCCCCAGACTGCGCTCTACCAGCCAATTTAGCATGAGATGACGATGCTCCTGGTGCAGCTTTGGAAGGTCCGCCCAATGTTCCCTCGGCGCACCGTGGTGTGCTGAGTGATAGCCAATATTGAACCAAATGAGATTGACAAAACCAGTGAAATTCCGAGAGGAGTCATAGGGAGTATCATCCCCTGCTTCAACACCTGCACCTGGTCTCGCTCCTGCATGCTGGAGATAATTTGCTCCGAGAAGCCAATGCACTCCATGGAATTGAGGGACGGCTACCAAAACAAACCAAAGATAGGCGTCGATACTGATGAGGAAGCCAGAAACGATGACGATGCTGAATGCTTCAATGAAGGGCCAATAATCACCTTTCTTCCAACGCTTGGGAATATGGCGAACCATCTTGGGGACCAGTACGCTAAGAGCCTGAATTGGATGAAGGAGATAACCGATGATGTGGTTGTGATGACCCCCGAAACGATAGGTACGAGTTTCGTCTTCTGGGCCGTGATTGTGCTTGTGGTGGTTTCCAATGTGAGATGGGAAAAATACGAAACTCGGAACACCTTGTATGATGCTCAAAACCCAATCAGTGCCCCGGTTCATGGGTTTGTTCTTCCACATACGGAGATGTGTGTGATTGTGTTGCACCACGCTCAAGCCGACAGAAAGAATCAGCATCAATGCGAACAACGGCCATTGAATTCCGTTCAACCACTGGTACGCTATCAACGAAGGATAGGCTACGATGTAGATGACAGATTGAAGGTCTGCCATTCGTACAAGCATAATTAATTCTCCAATCCAACAGAGGCTCGTACCTTTTCGAGGTGGGCGTGAACGTGTTCCACAAAGAAGCCGTGCATCAAGAAGCGATATGAAAGGCCGGTAGGACCAACCAGAATCATTGGGAAGCGGTTGTAGGCAATATCAGCGAAATGGCTCGCTCCCAAAATGTCGTCAATGAGCAGTCCTACGGAATGGTCAAATTGGAATGAATTGATGGCTGCTTCGTACTCCTTTGCAGTTAGCCACAGGCAAAACGACGTCTTGAACAATTCATGGGCAGTCTCAAAGTCCAGGAATTGAGTAAATTTCTTTTTATGAATGCCATAATCCACGCTGACTGGATTCCAATTCTTCCATTGAAGATCTGTGGAATCAATGGGCCAATTGCTGCGGTTTGGCTCTTGAAGGTCCCGCATGGTCATGAGAACACCTTGGTCGTGATGTACAAAGGTCTGTACCATCAAGTCCCGAATCATTTTCGGATAGATCAAGACAGGCTCAACGTCGTCTTTGCCAGAGTTATCAATCACAAAATTCAGGAGATTACTCTCTGCTTGGAAATGACGTAAGATGAGAATATTGGCTTCTGGGCGCACAAAATATTTCATGAAAAAGCAGATTTGCCACTGCAAGAATCGGTGTGCCTTGAATTGAATCGGCATGAGTCGCTTGAGGTAGTAGGTGATGTGAAGCGTGATGGTTAACAGAATCCTCAACGTCGGTAGAATGATGATCCGTAGAGGGTTTTTCAAATCCTTTACCCAATATTCCTTTGCCAAATCGTCCAGTGGCAAACTGTCGTCTCCCGTGAGAGCATCCGATAGGCTAGCGGGCATCCGACCGTGGTTTCCTGCCATCAGCTTGGCTTTCTTTCGTGCAACACGGCGTTGTTTTCTCGTGAGTGGTTTCTCATTCGACATCATGGGTTAATTCCTCCAATTGCAATCGGTACAGGCGAGCAACAACCTTAGCAGTCTTGACAATCGCTTGAACTGTTTCCTCGTTGACGCATACATCGTCAAGCGTTTCGTAAAAGCGCTGCATATGGTCGCCATCATTATGCCCGTGATAGGTCATAAATCGAGTAGAATCTTCTCCAAGGCCAGTAAGCTCTTGAATCCGTTCGGCCCATGAACGGGCCATCTTTTCTCCCAAACCTTCGATAATCCACATCGCTCCAAGCAAATCAACAGGGTTGTTTCGTGAGGCACGATACATGAGGAAGCCGTGGAGGGCTTCCGAACCAACATTACGCTCCATCGAAAGAATGTCCTCAAGACGTCCGCCAGATGCAACGTAGTCCTTCTCAAGGAGTTCGTAATCTCGGTGCTCATCAACAGCGTGAGCAATCACCGTCGAGCGAATTTCTGCATGATTCCTGTCAAAACTGCTGGCAGTTCGAGTGATCCAGCGCGAACCTTCAATCACTTGTTGTCGAAGATTACGCAACAATCGCTGATGGTCATCAACAGTGTATGTTCCTAAATCGAGTCGGCGGAGAAGAGGCACGGTTGAGAGGTCTCGCTCAAAACCCAACCAGACTCGTAGGAGATGTTGCAAGCAAACTTGTGCGTGAGGGTTCATGACAGGTACGTTACTCTCGGGCATTTCATTCAATGCGGCTGAACCGCCTTCAATCAAGATCTCTCCATCGTTCATTGTTTCACCACCGTGAGTTGCATGTAGGTCGTGTTGAAGCGACCACTTTCAGGAACAAAACAAAGGATACAATCACCCTCTTTAACACTGACTTCATCAGTTCGCAAAAATTCATCCAGCATAATGAACAACGAGGCCGCACCTGTATTTCCACGTGTGTAGAGGTTCGTCCACCACTTTTCTTCTGGAATACCAACGCCTGCAGCATCGAGCATCTCGAGGATTTTACTTCGAAAGTGGTGGCTGGAGTAATGGCAAAGGAAATGGTCAATCTTACTCGGAGTGCTTGTGCCCTCCTCAACCAAACGTAGGTAGCCATCTACACCCATTCGAATGATATTGTCGAGGAGGCGTACCTCTTGCCGCAACAACAAGGCTCCTGCCTTCTCTGCCTCCGCATAGGTGTCGTAGTCTTGCCACGTTCGTTCATCTTCAGGGCGACCTGCGGAACCGACGCTCATGCATGTTGGCAGGGCATGAGCGTGTGAAAAACCACGAACCCAATCGATTCTCAAACTGAATCCTTTGGGAGACGGTTTGTCTTGAAGCAAGAGAGCTCCCGCCCCGTCTGAAAGCATCCACCGCAGGAATTCTGTATTGAAATCAATACGTTTTGCTGCAAAGGTTGATTCCGTCGCCGCTTCATATCGCTGTCGCTTGAGCAAACGGCTTGAGAGTTCACTTGACACAACCACTGCGGCTTGATGGTCGCCCAGACGGAGGCTGTTCCAGGCAGCTTTGAGTGCCATCATGGACGAAGAACAGATACCGTGGGTCGTAAGGATTTCAATTGCAGGTAGCCCGAGTTCTGCTTGAACCATGCTGGCCATACCCGGTGCAGGGAGGTCTCCTTGGGTCGATGCCACGGCGAGCATGCCAACCTCTTGGCGGTCGAGGTAGGCTCTGTCCAAGCATTGTTCAGCAGCATGAGCGGCCATTTCGGTATTGCTGTGAGTCGTTTTCTGATGTTCATCAATGGCGTAATGACGTGTTTGAATTTTATTTGCTTGCTGGATTTGAACACGGAGGGATGAAGGTTGACCGTTCACCATACCAAGAATACCCTCAACTTCGCTGACGCTGATGGGTGGCCCGGGCAAAAAAGCACCCGTGCTCGTAATGTAAACACTCATGAATTCACCTGAGGTTTCCCGTGTTCACGTTCGTAGGAATAGCAACGCCACCATTCTTGCATGTAGGGGAATACAACGAAGATACCCATAGTCACCATGTAGAAAATAGCGTAATTTCCAGTTGCTCCAAGAGGCTCTTCACGCCACTGGAAGCCAAACCCTCCGCCCCAATTCAGCGTCACTGTGTCGAGGAAGACCTCCCATTTGCGCACGATGATCAGCAGGAGTAGGAAGAACGGCAAGGTTGCGAGATAATTATGTGCGTGAACTTCCCAAATTGAAATTTCACGCTTACCCGTGGCGTAGTGCACGTCGTAATGTGCAACGATTTCGTGAGCAACAAGTGATGCGAAACACATGAGCATGATCATGACGTTGACTTCAAAAATAAGAGATAGGACAAGTGGGATGCAAATTTGAACACCCATCAAACAGTGGACATAGGCTTCGTGCAGCCCAGATGTTTTCTCAATCTCCGTATTTCGATGGCACCACCAATCGACGATTCCAGCAATGCCCCAAAGTGGAAGCAGGACATAGAGAATCACATTGAGCACAAGGGTTGCTTCATCCATCACGATCCCTAGTAGTGCTGATGCAAGGGATGCATAAAAAGGATTTACCGACGCGACCCTCTTCGGGGTCCGAAAAAAGCCGTATCAATGAGCGAATCTCAACTGCCACACATCAAACAGTCGTCATCGGGTGAGTCGAGACTGCATGCAATGGCTTCGAGGCTGTCAACATCTTCGGCTCTGTCAGCGAGACCTCCGACCGTTTGGTCGTCTTTTGCAGAGGCTTCAACAGTGAACTGAATAGCGTCGGCAGCAGCCTTGGTTCGCAGGTAGTACATACCGGTCTTGAGACCTTGACGCCATCCGTAGAAGTGCATGGAGGTGACCTTAGCAGGATTTGCATCAACCATGTGGATGTTGAGTGATTGGCTCTGATCGATGTATGCACCTCGGTCTCCAGCCATGTCAAGAACGTGGCGTTGCTTGATTTCCCAGGTGGTTTTGTAGAGTTCCCGAATGTATTCTGGAATGCGTTCAATACCCTGGATGGAACCTTTGTGGCGCAGGATATCGTCCTTCATTTCCAAACTCCAGAGGTCTTCAGCGATGAGGTCACTGACCAAGTGCTTGTTGAGGACGACGAATTCCCCTGAAAGGGTGCGACGAACGTAAAGGTTGGAGGTGAAGGCTTCGAAACACTCGTTATTGCCGAGGATTTGAGATGTCGAGGCTGTTGGCATTGGAGCGAGCAACAAGGAGTTGCGCATGCCGTGTTCAACAATTTCAGCCTTGAGTGAGGTCCAGTCCCAGCGACCACTGTGGTCGTCCATACCCCAAAGGTCGAATTGGAGCTTACCTTCGCTTGCAGGTGAGCCTTCGAAGGTTGAATAAGCGCCTTCTGCAATGGCTGCATCCTTTGAAGCAGTGCAGGCTGCAAAGTAGAGGGTTTCGAAGATTTCCTTGTTCAATCTTCGCGCTTCTGGGCCTTCAAAGGGCATCTTCAGCATAGCAAAGGTATCAGCAAGGCCTTGGACACCAAGTCCAATCGGGCGATGACGCATGTTAGAATTGCGGGCTTCTTCCACAGGGTAATAGTTCACGTCAATCACACGGTTGAGGTTGCCCGTAGCGTGGTAGGTGACATCGTAGAGTTTCTGATGGTCAAATGAACCGCTTTCATTGTCCACGAATTTGGGTAGAGCAATGGAGGCGAGGTTACAGACTGCCACTTCGTCGGCTGCGGTGTATTCCATAATCTCCGTGCAGAGGTTGGATGAGCGGATGGTTCCGAGGTTCTTTTGGTTAGATTTCTCGTTGGCTGCGTCCTTGTAGAGCATGTAAGGCGTACCGGTTTCGATTTGTGCTTCCACAATCTTATCCCAAACAGTGCGGGCAGGCAATGTTTCACGAGCGAGCCCACGGCGTTCATAATCTTCGAACATGGCCTTGAATTCATCACCGTAGACATCCTGGAGACCAGGGCACTCATTGGGGCAGAAGAAAGACCAGTCGGCGTTGTCTTCAACACGTTGCATGAACAAATCAGGCGTCCACATAGCGTAGAAGAGGTCACGTGCACGCATCTCTTCTTTTCCGTGGTTCTTCTTGAGGTCGAGGAATTGAAGAATATCTGGGTGCCATGGTTCGAGGTAAACTGCGATGGAACCCTTGCGCTTGCCGCCGCCTTGGTCGACGTAGCGGGCAGTATCGTTGAATACACGGAGCATTGGTACAATTCCGTTGGAAGTTCCGTTGGTCCCCTTGATGTAGGACCCCTTGGAACGTACGTGGTGAATGGACAAGCCAATTCCACCGGCTGATTTTGAGATCAGTGCACACTGCTTGAGCGTGTCATAGATGCCGTCAAGAGAATCGTCCTGCATGGTCAACAAGAAGCAGGAAGACATCTGCGGCATCGGCGTTCCGGAATTAAACAAGGTCGGAGTTGCGTGAGTAAAGTATCCCTGACTCATCAAGTCATAGGTGTGGAGCGCTTTCTCAATGTTGCCGTGGTGGATGCCGACGGACACACGCATCAACATGTGCTGAGGTCGTTCAGCGACCACACCGTTGAGCTTCAAAAGGTACGAACGCTCAAGGGTCTTGAAACCAAAGTAGTCATAGTTGTGATCACGCTTGTAATCGATGTGATTGTTGAGAATCTCGGCGTTTGCCATGATGACTTCATACACTTCTTCGGAAATGAGGGGAGCATGCTTGTTGGATTCTGGGTCGATGTATTCTCGCAAGTCCGTGATAACATCGGTGAACACATCCTTGGTAGAACGGTGCAAGTCATCAACGCAAATACGTGCTGCAAGACGGCTGTAATCGGGGTGGTGTGATGCGAGGGAGGCCGCTGTTTCAGCAGCGAGTTGGTCAAGCTCACGTGTGGTAACTCCATCGTAGAGGCCTTCAATGGTAAGTTTGGTAACGTGGCCTGGGTCAACCCAAGTTTCGTCCAGCCCTTCGGACAGAACAGTTAGTTTTTCCATGATGGCGTCAAACCGCACATCCTCTCGCTCGCCTTTTCTATTTACAACTTGCATTGACATGATTTATTCCTCCTTAGGTGTTCAACTGAGACTGTGATAGGTTTCTTTGTTCGCGGACGGTTCAAAAGTCTTCGTCAACAGAAAATCGCTGTTGGACGCTTCCGAGGGTGGAGGCGCTGTCCATAACGCCTGCTTTCTGGTATTCGGCAACTCGCTTCTCGAAGAAGTTCGTCTTGCCCTGCATGGAGATCATTTCCATCCACGGGAATGGATTCGCTGCATTGTAAATCTTGGAACAATTCAACTGTACGAGCAAGCGGTCAGCAACGAATTGGATGTATTGCGTCATCAAATCAGCATTCATGCCAATCAGGTTCACTGGAAGAGCCTTGGTGACGAACTCAATCTCAATGTCCACTGCTTCAGCGATGATTCGACGAATCATGTTCTCACCAGCACCGCGCAACAACTTGTTGTGCAACAAGCAAGCGAAGTCACAGTGCAAACCTTCATCACGGGAAATCAATTCATTGGAGAAGGTCAAACCGGGCATGAGGCCTCGCTTCTTCAACCAGAAAATAGCACAGAAGGAACCTGAGAAGAAGATACCCTCAACCGCAGCAAAGGCCACGAGACGCTCAGCAAATGAGCCTCGCTTGCGAGACAACCAGCGCATGGCCCAGTCGCCTTTCTTTTGAACCGAAGGTACGGTTTCAAGCGCCTTGAAAAGGTGGTCCTTCTCTTTCTCGTCTTCGATGTAGGTGTCGATAAGAAGTGAGTACGTCTCAGCGTGGATGTTTTCCATCATAATTTGAAACCCATAGAACGCTCGTGCTTCAGGCCAGCATACTTCGTTCGAGAAGTTCATGACCAAGTTCTCGTTGACAATACCGTCACTGGCAGCGAAGAAGGCCAAGATATGCTTGACGAAGTGCTTCTCATCGTTGTTGAGAGTCTTCCAGTCCTTCAAATCCTCAGCGAGGTCGATTTCTTCAGCCGTCCAGAAGGAAGCTTGTTCCTGCTTGTACATTGCCCAGATATCATCGTGTTGGATCGGGAAAAGCACGAAACGATCAAGATTCTCCTGGAGCATGGGTTCAACATGCTCTTGAGTCAAGTCAATATCTAATCCGTCATCCTTACTGTGTTCTATGACCATTTCAGTTACCCCCCGACATTTGCAACGCGCTGGAATTTGTTTGCCCTTCTCGGACGCCTATAATGATAGCGTATGGAGTGGGATTAAAGTGAAGGGTTTCTCCACCCTTCATAGGGCCTTCACACTTGAACGCAGTGCGCGGGTTTGTCCGCTGTAAGAAAAGTGTAATAAAATCATCAAATGTTCGCAAAATCATACCATAATCACCTTGTTTTCCACTGGAGAGCAATGTCACCAAAATCTTACATTATCCCAACAGTCAAAAAGGAATGTATGTTGAGCGAAGGTATGGAGCAAATTTCCCTCGATGTTCAATTTGCCCGACTCGACGAACGGGCGATTCTACCCACGCAAGGTTCAGCCCTTGCAGCGGGATGGGATTTGTATGCGATTGAAGACACATCAATTCCCAGAGGAAGTTCCGTGATGATCTCCACCGGTTGGGCTTGCGCCATACCCGAGGGATGGGAAGGCCAAATCCGTTGTCGCTCATCTTTGGGGCGCAAGGGAATGATTATGCCCAACGGGCTGGGCACCATTGACGCAGACTATCGTGGAGAACTCAAAGTTCTGGCCACCTTCATTGGCGAAGGTGAGACCTTTTCAGTCAAGGCCGGTGAACGGGTTGCACAGATGCTCTTCGCCCCAGTACCCAAGGTGACACTTGTTGAAACCAGCATCGAGATGCTCGGCCAAACCGAACGTGGCGAAGGTGGCTTCGGCTCCTCTGGGAAGTTCTGAAGACGTGATGCCCATGATGGATGTCCGAGAACTTGGCATCGTTCCTTACGAAGATGCTCAAGTCTTGATGAGAGAGCTGCAACAACAACGTATCGATGGACAGATCTCAGACACCTTGCTTGTATTGAGCCACCCCGAGGTCGTCACCGTCGGGCCTCGCGCCCGAAACGACGGCATTCTACCTCCACCCGATTACGAAACCATCGGGGTTGACCGCGGTGGAGGATTAACCTGGCACGGACCAGGACAAGTGGTGGGTTATCCGATTTTCAAGTGGGGTGAACGCAACGGAGAAGCATCTGTTGCTGACATCATACACATCATCGAAGGTTGGCTCATTGATGCGCTGTCTGTCTTCGGTGTCAATGGAGTCCGAGATGAACGCATGCAAGGCGTGTGGGTGGACGGATACAAGGTGTGCAGCATCGGCCTCTCCTTCCTAAGATGGGTGAGTCGCCATGGATTCTCAGTCAACCTCAATACGCCACCGGGCCGCGTTGAAGGCGTCGCAGGGTGCGGTCTCGCAGCAGACACCACGACATCCCTTGCACAACTTGGCTACGACGTCGCTCCTGAAGCCTTCGTCAAGGCACTTCTTACACTGATGCAGACCACGCTTGAACAATAAGCCGACCCTTTCAATGGTGTTGCCCTGTAGGAGAAAAAACGCTTGGGAAGAGAAGTATTGGTAGCGAAAGGACGTTGCTGAACCACTTGTCTAACTCGATAGCGACGGAGGACGGTTTGACCAAATCGCCCATGTGCCACTGGCGGTTGCAATAACACGCTCACCCACCTTGACCTCGCCTGCCAAATGGGCAACGTGCTTGCCCCGACGAACGACGCGCCCTTCCGCTACCAAGCGTTCACCGGGTCGTGCTGCTGCCAAGAAACTGGTCGAAAGTTGCGTGGTTGCGCACCATTCCTCGACTTTCAGCGACGCGACCAAGGCGCTTCCTAATGCCGAATCAAGCAGCACCATGTGAATACCACCGTGAGCGACCCCACCTTTGTTGAGGTGGTCCTCTGTGAGCGTTAATTCGAGACGTGAAGCGCCAGGCTTCCACAAGGTGCGCTCTACGCCTAATTCCGACATGAAACCCGAGTGTTCAGGAGGAGAGGAGAAGGTCATTCCGCCATCACTCCAACAATTTTAACGAGGATTCGCTTGTCGCGCTGGCCGTCGAATTCTGCGTAGTGAATTTGTTCCCAAGTCCCCAGATGCAAACGCCCGTCCTTGACCGGCATGGTGACCTGTTGGCCGAGCAGTTGACGCTTCAAATGTGCATCTCCGTTGTCTTCACCCGTACGGTGATGATGGTATTCTTCACCAGTGCGCCCCTCCGCGCCGTGATAGGGAGCAAGCTTCTCCAACCATGCCATAATGTCGTGATGGAGGCCGTATTCCAGGTCGTTGACATAACAGGAGGCGGTGATATGCATTGGGTTGACCAAGACCAATCCATCCTTGATGCCACTCTGAGCAACGATACGCTCCACATCTCGTGTAATGCAGCAGATCTCATATCGCTTTGTGGTATTGATATGCATTTCTTCGACGTAGGTTGCGGCTTGTCCAGTGATCAGTTCGCCCATGTCAGAAAGAGATTGAATGCAGTCTAAGAAGACCTCGTGGCGATAATCAAGACATTTTAAGTCCAACCGAAATAAAACAAACATGCGCAGGTGGCTTCTTCCTCTTCTGGTTGTAGCCCTCGCTTGCCTCCTACCCACCGCATCTGCTGAGACCTATCGCATTTCTGGGATGGCCACCTACGGCGACAACACTGCAGTAGTGCTGCAAAACATCGAGGTACAATGCCTACCTGGTGACGCTGACTGCTACCAGTACAGAGGCTCAACCACCCTCCTCGATGCCTATGGCACCTACACACTCGTGCTTGAGGTTGAAGAGGAGGATGACGGGACTGAAATCTTGTTGACCCTGCGGGGTGAACAATTCCCACATACTCTTGACCTCGACACCTTCCGCAACACCTCTGACGGCCGTATGACCCAATTCATCATGCTCGACCAAACGCCTGCATCTTCCGGTGCCTTTGGCGGCGCTGGCTGCTGCTTGCTCTTGTTTGGCTTGGTATTCCTGTCAACACTCATGCGCACCATCAGCGGCCTCGCCACACCCAAAGGACGCATGGCCTTCCAAGGTTACAAAGAACCCAATCGCCACGATTGCCCCGATTGTGGGGAGTCCATCGCCCAGCACAATCTGGTCAAGCATCTCATCTTCGGCCACGATTACGACCCTATGGATGCCGGAGAGGCTGCTGGAAAGGTGATGAGAAAGTCCTGGTCAACCGAGGAAGAATAAGCAACGCCAAACCTCAAGTTCGTAGCCTTCTGTCCCTGCAGCATGGCTCAACCATGGCGACCGCTCTTGCTTGCCTTGGTACTCATGAGCTCAACGCTGCTGACCGGTAGCATGGGTCAAGAACAGAACGTGGCGGAAGAAGCACCCGCTTGGCCAGAGGGCAGTTCGGCCTATGACAACATGGTAGAGATGACCAATTTCGGCTATAGAAAGATAGACACGGCCGCAAATGAAAACGCACGTAACTGGATTGCCAGTGAATTGGAATCGATGGGCTACGAGGTCGAGCGCCAAGCCTTCACCACCGCATTGTGCAATAATTGCGAGAACATCGTCGTGACCATTGAGGGGATACTGAAGGATGACTGGAGGGTCGTTGGAGCCCATCACGATGCCATTTGCTACTCGCCCCCTCCGCTGATTGGTGTGACCTATGCGACCTGCGAAAGCAGCGGTGCTTACGACGACGGCACTGGCTCAGGCGCCTTGCTTGAACTCGCTGAGACCTTCTCGCAGTGGAATGGCACGCCGCTGCATACGTGGAAATTAGCTTGGTGGGACTACGAGGAATGGCAGGGCACCGGAAGCCCTGAAGGTGGAGGAATGGGAAGTTTGCATTTTGTGGAGCAACAAATCCCCGATGAGGTCAACGTGACTTACGTGAATCTCGACATGTTCGCCTTGAATTGGCCGGTACCTACGCCTTTTGCCAGCCAGCTCGCTGGATGTGACGAAGAGTACTGGACCCTCTACATGTTCACTTCACCCGTTGATGACTGGTCCTACTACGAAGACCGTGGACTCGAGGTCAGTGACGAGATGCGCCTCTACGCTCAGTGGTTCCAAGACCATCTCAAGGCCATCAACACCAACCTCTCACATCCCGAGCCGTGGGTTTCGGTCATCGACGATACGAAAGGGAATTCCGACCACTATAATTTCATCATGAACAACCATACTGCAACGTGGATTCGTGGCCAGCATCAATACGTCTACGAAGAAGGTGATGCGTGCGAACAAACGCCAAAACACGCTCAAAGCGACACGGTCACGACCATCAACACCATGGCAGGTGGAAGAGCCAATGTAGAAGCGGGCTTGCAAACAGGTTTAGACATCGTAGCGACCATGGCCTGGTGGGATTGGACGGCAGGTCAAAACGAACGCAACGAAGAAGATACGCTCACGACGATGGGTGAGCAGAGTGACCTGGTGATCATAGCGAGCATCGCTGCCTTCCTGGGGTTGATTGGCGCTGCGAGTTTCGTGTATTTGCGCTATGCGAGACTCGATGAATGAAGAAGATGAGACACTCTCCACAGTGTGTCAGGACTTTTTCTTCCTGCACGTCCTACACATCGCCCTCTCGCCACCTTTTGGCCCTCGCAGACCGTAGGACTCTCGTCCACATCCTTCGCATCTTCGGCTTCGTTGGCTTGAATTGCATCGGTGGCAGCGTGAGCCAGCCAGCGGAGTTCGACATCGATCGCATGTTCTCATGTTGATTCCCCTGAACACATGGTTGAATCACCGTATATGAAGGCACGGTCTCCATTCAGCATTGGTCATCATTGAGGACGTTGACTGTACGCTCAAGCCAAAAACGGGAGATTCAGCAGCGATAAATGGATCTCAAGTATCTCAAATCAATGATACGAGGGTGTTAGAACCATGACTCGGAAGAGAACAAGAGGCTAAATGGGAGGGCGCTCAGGTTTTGGATATGGGCGAGATTGTTGTCGGCATCTCCGGTGCTTCAGGAGCTATCTATGGCCAGCGCCTCACCGAGGTCCTCTCCGAGATGGGGCGTCAGGTTCGTCTCATCGTGACAGATTCGGGCCGCCTCACCCTCAAGCACGAATGCGATAACACCCCCGAAGCCCTTGCAGAAGCCACCGGAGCAATCCTCGAAGACGCCAAGAACGTCGGAGCCAAATCAGCCTCAGGCTCTGCCAAAATTGACGCAGTCGTCATTTGTCCGTGCTCGGGAACCACCATCGGTAAACTCGCAGCAGGCATCTCCGATAACCTCGTGACACGTTCAGCCATCGTCGCCATGAAAGAGCGCCGTAAACTCATCATCGTGCCTCGTGAAGCACCCTATGCGACCGTTCACCTTGAGAACATGGCCAAACTCTCTGCATGGGATACCATCATCGTACCTGCCTCTCCAGGATTCTACAATCATCCTCGCAGTATCGATGACCTCATCGACTTCATCGTAGCCCGTGTGCTCGACCTTATTGGCATTGAACACGAACTCGGACGACGCTGGACGGGCGATGAAATCTAAGGATAACCGGTCACCGCCGACTTCTTGAATGATGAAGGCCACCGTAGATTCGGTGCGAGCATGAGCGAAACGAACCAGATTCCTCTGACCGTCAAGGAATTGAAGGAGAAGTTGGCAGAACACAACCTCCCAGTCAGTGGCAAAAAAGCGGAACTCATCGAACGCTTGCAAGCCCACCTCGGCATAGAACCAAGCATCAGCATTGATGACGAGGCTCCTGCGGAAGCAGATTTATTCCCTGAAGATGAAGAAAAGGCACCCTGGTGGCGGAGTACAGACATACTTACTCCACAAGCATTGACGGCGATTGGCGTTGTAATCCTCATGGTCACAGCAGTCTTTGTATTCCGTCCGGCATGGCTGGGATTCACTCCAAATTATGAATACGACCTCATTGAATACGATGCCACTCAGACACGAACCTTTGCCGAAGAGCTCGTTGGTTACGGTCACGATGATTGGGAAGGGCGCATGAGCGGCACCACTGAGGAGGCGAATGTATCCGAATACATCGATTCCCAATTTGCAGCCATGGGAATGGATACCACCTTGCATTCCTACCAAGTGCCGATGCATCATGTCAATTCTGAACCGAGTCTGAGGATTTGCGTTCAAGGTCTTGCGGGTAACAGCCCGTGCGAGGGTCCATTGGCTGCTGCAGGAGGCTCTCAAATCACGTCCTTCCAACATCGCGTGGATTACGTGATTCAGGGCTTTTCTGGTCAATCCGAATACACCTTTGACCAAGACGTCCCGCTTACCTATCTTGGCAACGGTAGCGACGACGGCCTCTGGGCCAGCGCAAGCGGTACGGTTGGTTACGTCATCAACAGCGGAACAAAGACAGGGAATACTGAATTCTTCTCCAAGGCCGCTGAGAATAGCTTGGCGGGTTTAATTCGAGTCAACAAGGATTACAATTGTGGTAAAATTGAGAACAATGATTGCGTACCGATTTTCAAGGGAAC
>QQSD01000012.1:17249-20827 GCA_003602485.1 Candidatus Poseidoniales archaeon
AACGACCAGGAGCGCACCATCTACGTGCCTTGTGGGGAAATCAAAGGACGCACTTCAGAAGTGGTCATCGTTGGTGGCCACCACGATACCGTCTATCACGCAGAAGGAGCCGTCGATGATTCATCAGGCACTGCCAGCGTCCTTGAGATGGCTCGTCAATTAAGCGAAGTCGTCAACGAAACGGGCACTCCCGAGCGAACACTTCGGTTCTGCACATGGGGTGGTGAAGAGGAGGGGCTCTACGGTAGCCGTGCCTACGTGCAAGCCTTCCAGAATAGTTTGAAGGACAACCTTCGCCTTTACATCAACCTTGACATGAACCACGTTGATGCTGATTTCTCCAACCGAGGCAACAGCCTCACCCTGTTTGGCAATACGCCCGAAGACATGGAACATATCGAACGCATAACTCTGTTGTATCAGGACGAACGAGCCGATGTTGCCGACCGTTACGACATCCGACTCTCAGTCTTACAGGGCGCTCAAGGTGCACCCGACGGCATGCCTTACAATTCCGACCACGGACCCTTCGTCTATGACTTGGGCGAGGGAGAACGAGGGCGTGCCATTGTCTGCTACGGCAGCGGCAGTTGGGAATACCACACTTACCTCGACACCATGGACCGCTTCAATGAAGAGTCCCTGGGCGTCTCTGTGACCATCTACGGCACCTACATGCGCTTCCTTGCATACTCGGATTACTGAAGCGAGGGGTTCAAAACACGACTCAAGGTGGTTATGTTATGGTCGCACCAAGCGCTTGGGCATCACACATCTTGGTTGAATCCAAGAGCGAAGCCGTCCAAATCAAAGACAAAGTGGCTAAATTGAAGGATTTCCAGAAATTTGCCCGCAAGAAAAGTACCTGTCCGTCGAGCCAAAAAGGTGGAGATTTGGGATGGTTCCGCAAAGGTAGAATGGTCCGTGAATTCGAAGAGGCCGTATGGTCAACACCTGTCAAGACGGTTTCAACACCGGTCAAAACCCAATTTGGATACCATCTCATTTGGGTCCATGAACGGGACGAAGAATAAGGTGATTTCATGCAGTGGCGTGTTGGACTTGAAGGCTATGAAGTCATGGCTACGCACGGCTATTATGAATACGAACATGAGGCAGACCAGCCTTTTGTGTTCACCGTCTGGGCAACCCTCACTCAAGGCTCATCCATCGACACACTCGACCAGACGCTCAACTACGCTGACCTTCAACTCGCTATTGACAAGGTGATGCTGGAGGGTAACCGGCCGATTCGACTGATGGAAGAGATGGCTGACCAAATCATCGCTATTATCAGTATGCACGCCTGTGTCAATCAATTGAGCGTCCGAATCGAAAAGCCGCAAGCCCCCTTACCCCATCCTGGAGGTTTGCCCGTGATTGAGGCGATTTGGCAACGGAATTGAGCGATGCTTAAACGCCACCTCACCCACCCACCACCATGGTCATGACCGGGCGCATCTATGTTCCTAGTGCCGTAGAGGAAGGCGGAGCAGTGGTCGGCATGGGTTGCTTTAGCACCCAAAAAACGGCCATGAATGTTCTTCGTTCCTTCCTCAAAAAGTCCCATCAAGTACCCCTTGAACGAGCCAGCATCGCCTCGTGGGAAGTGGATGTCGTTGGCGATGACGCAGTCACCATGCTCTCTGAATTCGAATGTCGCACCTGCCCTGTCTGCCATCGTACCACGTTTTGGATCGACGTTGAGCGCTTCAAAGCAACCTGCTATGGCTCAGCTTGCGCAGCGTGGATCGAAGAGAGCAGCATAGAGGCCGATGTCATCAATTGCGGATGGCCTCCAACCCAATTCTCAGAACAAGTTGAGACCATTGATGATGCGATGCGTTCGCTCCGCAGAATCGCTGCTCGCGCAGAGGCTGCAGGTCTGTCAGCCCTTGACTCCAACTTTCAAATTGAGCCCTGACGCCCTGTGAGAAACATTCCTTGATAGGTAATACACGGATGCAATGGCATGCCAGAAGGCCCTGAGATACGTCGTGCCGCCGACCGTATCGGTAAGGCCCTCATCGGCAAGACGATTCAATCGGGTCAGTGGCCTTACCACTCGCTGGTTGACCGAACGGACCTCATCGAAGGCCACGAAGTGCTGAGTGTGACCAGCAGAGGCAAAGCGATGTTGATTCGATTCAGCAGCGGTTGGACCATGTACAGTCACAATCAACTCTACGGGCGCTGGACCGTTCATCTCCACACAACCTCCTACGAATCCCGTCGCAGCCTTCGTGCTGAATTCATCACGGACCGTCACGCCGTTCGGCTTTGGTCTGCCACGGACATCTCACTTCTACCAACCCCCGAAGAAAACGCACATCCCTTTCTAGACCGATTGGGACCTGATGTTCTTGATGATGACATCACGGCTGAAGGACTCTTTGAACATCTTCGTTCTAAGAAAATCTATAGAAAGAAAGGTGCAACGCTCATGCTTGACCAGCGCTCCTTTGCAGGATTGGGTAATTACCTCCGGTCTGAAATCCTTCATGGTGCAGGTATTCACCCCGATGACCGCCCTTGCGACCTCGACGAAGAGACACTCAATCTCTGGGCAACATGCATCAAAAACATCACCGTACGGGCCTATGAACACAAAGGAATCACCGTCGATTTGGCCGTCGCTGAGGAAAGTAAAATGCGAGGTGAGCCTCGACGGATGTGGAGACATGCCGTCTTTTGCCGTAACGACAGACCTTGCCTCACCTGTGGTGACCTGGTTCTGCGAAAGCGGTATGCAGGACGACGTTTGGACTACTGCCCAACCTGTCAGCCTTCTCAGCGTTCATGACATCCACTGACGGAGGTCTTCAACGCCCTCAGGTCGTAGCGTCCCCCCCTCTGCAAGCACCTGTTTGACATGCTGGAAGGTTGCTGCATCAAGCGCTTGTTCTTCGGGAGAGCGTCGTTGGACGTTCCGTAGGGTCATTGACATGCGGTGGTTGCCCTCGAAGGCCTCTCCGTGCCGAGCCAGATAGGCCCAGTAGAGACGTGTCATCGGACAATTCTTCTTTGGATGAAAGGCGCAAGATTTGCAGTGGTCGCTCATTCGATTGATGTAGGCGCTTCCAGCCACGTAGGGTTTGGTCATCATGGCAGTCCCCAAGGCAAAGGTGCCCATACCCAATACATTTGGTTCAACGACCCAATCATAGGCATCAATGAAGGCGGCGTGAAACCAATCGGTTAATTCACGAGGGTTCACGTCCAGTAGATTGGCAACATTGCTCAACACCATGAGTCGAGGAATGTGATGTGTCCATCCCTCGTCCATCACGGGCTCCACGCAGGCGTCAAGACAGCGCAAACCACTTACTGAGCCCCAATAGGCTTGTGGAAGGGCTTCATGTTGCTGCAAGAAATTAGTATGACCGCTCTCGTTGTCGGCGGAAGCGTTCTTCCAACGAGCGCCCCGTTGGGCTGAACTTCGTTGAACATCAAGGCTGCGAAAACCATCCGTTACATCGTGAACGTGATGGACGTATTCCCGCCAAATCATCTGACGGAGGAAACCTTCCATACTGTTCAATGGAGCCTCTTCATTCAGAATGGCTTCTACGATCTGA
>QQSD01000013.1:0-4785 GCA_003602485.1 Candidatus Poseidoniales archaeon
TTCCAAGCCAAAAGGGACAAAGAGGGGCGGCGGAAACGCTCGGCATGGGCGGCGTCCACGGCACCCCTTCAGGGGACCTCGCGAAACACGGAATTTCACCATCCGGTGAAGTCTACTGGAACCTATCTGCAAAGGACTTGATCGACCTCGCTGTCGCTCGAGGTGAAGGCGTTCTAAGCGCCCACGGAGCATTGGTAACTGAAACTGGCGAACGAACTGGCCGCTCCCCCAACGACAAATTCATCGTCGACGAGCCAAGCATTTCTACAGATGTCAACTGGGGCGATGTCAACGTTTCAACCGACATGGGCACCTTTGAGCGCATGCGGGCAAAGGTTGTGGATTACCTTTCCAACCAAGATGCTTTGTTCGTACAGGACCTTTACTGTGGGGCTGACTTTTCTGAAGCCTTGCCGATTCGTGTCGTCAATCACAACGCCTGGCACAACACTTTTGCGCGAAACATGTTCATTCGCCCAGAGACTTCACAACTCGAAAAACACACGCCTGAATTCACCGTTCTTCACGCCCCGCACTTTGAAGCGGACGCTGAGGAAGAGGGTCTGAATTCCCAATGCTTCGTTATCGTGAATTACGCTGCCAAAGAAGTCATCATCGGTGGAACTCGCTATGCTGGTGAAATCAAGAAATCTATTTTCTCTGTGATGAATCTCATCTTGCCTAAAAAAGGCATCTTGCCCATGCACTGCTCAGCAAACACGACCGGCGACAATACGGCAATTTTCTTCGGCCTTTCTGGCACCGGTAAGACCACGCTTTCAGCCGACCCGAAGCGCGCCCTGATCGGAGACGACGAGCACGGATGGGGCTCAAATGGTGTGTTCAATTTTGAAGGTGGATGTTACGCGAAACTCATCGACCTTTCTCAAGAAGATGAACCTGCCATTTTTGCAACCACTCGAAAGCACGGAACGGTACTCGAGAACATTGTCTTGGACAGTGAGGGTGTTCCCGACTTCCACGACACCAGCAAAACGCAGAATACACGTGGCTCCTACCCCATTGAGTTCATCGACAACCGCACCATGGACTCCAAAGGTGGCCATCCGCAAAATGTCATCTTCTTGACATGTGATGCATTTGGCGTTCTCCCTCCTATTTCTCGCCTCACTCCCTCACAGGCTGCTTACCACTTCATCTCAGGCTACACAGCCAAGGTTGCAGGAACTGAAATCGGAGTTAAGGAGCCTCAGGCGACCTTCTCTGCATGCTTCGGAGAACCCTTCATGCCCATGCACCCGGGTGTCTACGCAGACCTCCTATCAGCAAAAATGGATGAACACGGTTCGACGGCTTGGCTCATCAATACGGGTTGGTCCGGCGGCGCCTACGGCGAGGGTAACCGAATGAAGATCAAGTATACTCGAGCCATGCTCAACGCTGCCCTTGACGGTGATCTCAACGGTGTTGAATTCATCACCGATGCTCGCTTTGGCTTTGAAGTTCCAACCGAGTGCCCTGGCGTTCCATCCGATGTCCTGCAACCACGCACCACATGGGGCGATGGTGCAGCCTACGATGCAACAGCAGACAAATTGGCCAACATGTTCAACGAGAATTTCAAGCGCTACGAAGACGGTGTTTCCGCTGAAGTAAATGCATCTGCGCCAACATCAATCGCTTGAGTTGCCATAGTTCAACGCTTTTTGAGAGGCCGCCTCATTTATTGCTTGAAAGGCTGACAGCCTTACATGAGCAAACCCCTGCACGTGGTCACAGGAGCCTTTGGCTATTCAGGTCGATGGATAGCTCATCATTTGCTCAAGCAGGATGTTCACGTCAGAACGTTGACCAATGCCGTAGGGCGAGACGATCCTTTTGATGGGAAGGTGGAAGTCCACGGCCTCGATTTCAACGATATGGACCGGCTTGTTGCATCCCTTGAAGGAGCTGAAGTTCTGTACAATACCTATTGGGTGCGTTACAACAAACGCCAGAAGAACTTCGCTCACGATTCTGCAGTTGAGAACACACGTGTATTGTTTGAAGCCGCTCGTCGTGCTGGCGTGAAGCGCATCGTTCATTTCTCGGTTGCCAATCCAACCAAGGCCCCTAACTGGACCTATTTTGAAGGGAAAGTTCAGGTCGAGAAGATGCTGGAAACTTCCGGACATTCCTACTCCATCTTGAGACCGACCGTACTTTTTGGTGGCGGTCGCAACGTCCTCATCAACAACATTGCTTGGCTGCTGCGTCGTTTCCCAGTGTTTGGCGTCTTTGGATTTGGAAACTATCCGATACAGCCCGTCCACGTTGAGGACGTCGCAGAAGTCGCCATTGCGCAAGGTAAGGTGGCGGAAAATACCATTGTTGACGTTACTGGCCCCGAGACCTTTCGCTACAAGGATTACATTGGGATCATGGCCAAGTCAATGGGATTGCGCCGGCTCATCCTTCCAATACCTCCGATGATGGGGTGGATGGTGGGTCGTATGCTCGGAGTTGTTCTGCAGGATGATGTCATCACGCGCGCTGAAATCAAGGGGTTGCGCCAAGGTTTGATGGCGTCTGATTCACCTGCATTAGGAGAACGAAGGTTCAGTGAGTGGATTGCTGAGCACGGCGCTTCTTTTGGCGAACGATATCAAAACGACCTGAAGGAACGGAAGTATCGAAAGCCTTGATCCGCTCCCTCGGACATCGTTGAAGAAGAAAGCTCAACGAATAAGCGTCGTTTCAGAGAGGGAGTTCGTCGGGTTGCACCCGCGTGCTAAAGCGTTGAACTCCGCCTTCAGCATCGATGAGATATTTTTCAAAGTTCCACCGAATATCTCCTGATTGGCCACTTGCAGTTTCAGACTGATTGAGGGCTGCGAACAGTGGGATTTGGCTTTCTCCGTTGACATCCACCTTCGCCATGAGAGGGAAGGTTACCTGGTACTTGCTTGAGGTGAAATCACAGATTTCATCGTGTGTCCCAGGTTCTTGGGCTCCAAATTGGTTGCAGGGGAAGCCAACTACTGTGAGGTCTTCGTGTGCCTCGTGAAGCGCTTGGAGCGTAGCATATTGGGGCGTTGCGCCGCAGGCACTGGCCACATTGACCACCAACCATCGGCTTCCACCCAATTGACGCAGGCTTGTAGGCTCACCATTCATTGTTAGAAATTCAACGTCGAGAATATCAGTCATATTTCGGCTGTAGTAGCCTCTCGTTATCAAGATGTGCATGATACCAAGTAAAGCAAATCCTCTTGAAGTGCCTCTATGTGGTCACACCATGCAAGTCCTCATGGAAACAAGCGCAGGAAATATCACCATCGACCTCTTTCACGGCAGTGCCCCCGACACAGTAGCCAATTTTGTCAAACTCGTGAACATGGGACACTACGACGGATTGCACTTTCACCGTGTGATTGAAGACTTCATGATTCAAGGCGGATGCCCTCACTCCAAGGATCCAAATTCACGCCGTGCTGGTACGGGTGGCCCTGGATGGCAAATTCCTTGTGAACCCTCTGCTCTTGCACTCAAGCACGACAAACCCGGTGTCCTTTCCATGGCCAATGCTGGCCGCAACACAGGTGGCTCACAATTTTTCCTGACCACCGTTGCAACGCCTTGGCTCAACGGAAATCACGCTGTATTTGGTGCAGTCAGTGAAGGCATGGATGTAGTCAAAGCCATCGAAGGCTGCAAGAAAATGCCCGGTGACCGCCCTTCGCAACCTCAACAAATCATCCGCTGTACCGTCGTCGAATGATTCTCCTACGGAGCGTGAGAATGTGGTTGTTCTCGCCGTGCACGGAGGTGCAGGTGGCGACGGCCCGTGGCGCGGCATGACCGACGCCGACCCACAGCGATTGGACTGCATGCGTCAGCTCTTATCCGACATCGGTGCGCGATTGAGCAGTGGAGAATTGACTGCTTTGGATGCCGTGACACTTGCCGTTGAAGCCATGGAAGACGAGGCGCTCTTCAATGCTGGCCGGGGGTCAGTTCTCGATGAATCTGGAGCCATCACCATGGATGCCAGCATCATGCGAGGTGGAGACCAAGCGGCTGGAGCCGTGGTCGGCGTCAGCAAAACTCGTCATCCCATCCGAATCGCTTACCACCTCTTGGAGAGAGGTTGGCCAGTCATGCTCAACGGTGATGCTGCTGATGCCTACGGTATCACCAAAGGTCTGGAAGTGGTTGAACCGACATGGCTGGTGACCGAATTAAGGCAAGCCCAGTGGGCGAAATGGAAGGCCAATAAATCTGCGCCGGGCTCAACCGATGAAGATGATGAAGCCGTTCTGGACCATGATGGAATGGGCACGGTCGGAGCCGTTGCTTTGGACAGCGAAGGGCAACTTGCTGCTGCGACGTCCACAGGTGGAATGACCGGAAAACCGGACGGCCGAATCGGAGATACGCCCATCATTGGAGCGGGCACGTGGGCCGACAGAAAGGTAGCAGTATCCTGTACTGGCGTGGGTGAAGCCTTCATTCGGACCTGTGCCGCGCGTAGTTTAGCAGCCTATCACGACCGAGAGTCTTTGGTGGCGTCTGGCCAACGTGTGTTGGACGAAGTGGCGCCCTATGGAGGCCGTGGTGGACTGATCGCAGTGAATGCTGCCGGTGAAGTCATCGTGCCCTTTCAGACCATGCTGATGTATCGCGGCACCTATGTGAATGGTGCAGTCGAACTTGGTATCGGTCCGCAAATTTATGATTGATTATCGTCCGTAAGTTCTTGACCCCGAGGCTTTCGGTATTACTTATGCCCGTGGATGCCGATGAAGCATTACGCCGGGCAACCTTGATTCGTAGCGACCCCTC
>QQSD01000013.1:4837-6420 GCA_003602485.1 Candidatus Poseidoniales archaeon
TGGTCCTACTTCACGCCTGATGGAAGTGCTGTTGACGAGCCGAGCTTGATACAACGATGGAATTCGCTCGGCTTGCCACCTGCCTGGACAGAGGTTTGGATTTGCCCAAACCCTCGCGGACACATTCAAGCTACAGGACGAGATATCAAAGGACGCTTGCAGTACCGATACCACAGCGATTGGACCGAGGTTACAACTGAAATGAAGTACGACGATGTCGTTTATTTTGCGTCTCAACTACCTCGGCTTCGGAAGCAAGTTGAAATTGATATTGAGGGGAAAACCCTGACACTTGATACCGTATCGGCACTGGTCGTTCGATTAATTGACCTCTACAACATTCGTGTGGGGAGCGATGAATACGCTAAAGCTAACGAATCCTATGGATTAACCACACTCAAATCCATGCACGTCAAACACATCCGTGGTGAACAGGCAGAAGGTCGACACGATGTAGTGTTCACATTCACTGGAAAATCTGGAAAGGATTGGGAAATTAAAATTGAGGACGACCATCTGGTAGACCTCATCTTGCGCACCAACCGTTTGGGTGCAAAAAATGCTGACCTGTTCATGTATATTTCAGAGGCCGGAAATGAAGTTGACCTCAAGGCTGAACACATCAACCAATACATCCGTGCGACCAGTGGTGAAGGCTTTACNGCAAAGAACTTCAGAACATGGGCGGCGACNCATCGCTGCGCTGAGCGTTTGGCATTCCTCTCTCAGCCTCGAGATGCAAAGGCGATGAAAGCATGGTTCAAACGACTGCCAGAGGCCGAATCGATGAGTAAGTTGTGGACAGGTGGAACATGGAGTGTTCCTGAAACAGAGGTTACGCGCAATAAGATCATGCTCGCCGTAATCGATACGGTCGCTGCCGACCTCGGCAATACCCGTGCCGTGTGCCGTTCGTCATACATCCACCCCTGGTTCCTTGCCGCTTGGTTGGAGGAGCGCTTGGGCGCTGCATGGGACGAGGTTGCTGGTATGCGTTCTCTGGGCGGTATGTCGCCAGGAGAAAGTGCGACACTTCGCATTCTGAAATCACTCCGTGACGAATCAAAGAATTGAAATTGCCTCGCTAGAACGCTTTGCGGCATGTTTATTAATAACTAATTATTACATTTATTTATGGTCAAACATCGTGCAGGCGACCGCCGCATCATCAGCATCAGTATTCCAGAATCACTCGCAAAGCAACTTGACCGTCGCGTTGGAAAGGGGCGTGCTGACGGTCGTTCAGCCACCATCGCGAAGATGATTCAGCAGGGACTTGACGGAGGACAAGAGCCTCCTCAACAACGCACGCCGGCCCCTTCAAGCAGAAATATTCCAAGTGGCGAGGTGCGCGTCGAGAGCGATACCATGGGGGAACTTGAAGTCCCTTCAGACCGCTATTACGGCTGTCAAACCGCTCGCTCTCTCCTCAACTTCGACATCGGGCACGACACCATGCCCACGGGAGTCATCCGGGCTTTTGGCGTGTTGAAACAAGCGGCAGCGAAGACAAATGTCGCCCTGAAACAATTGGATCCAGAAGTGGGAGACCTCATCATAGCTGCTGCCCAAGAAGTGAGTGA
>QQSD01000013.1:6634-8831 GCA_003602485.1 Candidatus Poseidoniales archaeon
GAAGCCTTCACACACAGATTACTTCCGAGTGTTCGCGCCCTACGTCAGGCACTTGCTTTGAAAAGCGAAGAATGGAAGGATATTGTGAAGATTGGCCGTACGCACCTCATGGACGCAGTTCCACTCACTCTAGGCCAGGAAGCATCGGGGTGGGTTGCACAATTGGACGCAGATCTTCGACGCCTTGATTTTGCACTCGATGATCTGTTTGAACTGGCTCTCGGCGGCACTGCAGTTGGAACAGGACTCAATGCTCACCCCCTCTTCGCCCAAATGGTAGCTGATGAAATCGCCAACATCACCGGACTGACCTTTTGTTCTGCAGAGAATAAGTTTGCACAATTGGCCGCTCACGATGCGGTCGTTGCCGCATCGGGCGCCTTGAACACGCTTGCAGTGTCCTTGATGAAAATCGCGAACGATATTCGTTGGTTGGGTTCCGGACCACGATGTGGCCTTGGAGAGTTGGCCCTTCCTGCTAACGAGCCGGGGTCCTCTATCATGCCTGGGAAAGTCAACCCGACCCAAGCCGAAGCGATGACAATGGTGTGCTGCCAGGTCATGGGAAACCATACCGCCATCACCGTGGGCGGCAGTCAAGGGAATTTCGAACTCAACGTGTACAAACCGATGATGATTCACAACCTCTTGCACTCCGTAGACCTCCTCACCGACGCCTGCAGAACCTTCCGTACACGCTGTGTAGAAGGTCTGGAAGCGGTAGAAAGCAACATCCAATCTCATCTGGAGAACTCGTTGATGCTTGTGACGGCCCTCAACAATCACATTGGCTACGACAAGTCAGCCAAGATTGCAAAAAATGCACATGAAAAGGGAACGACCTTGCGTGAATCCGCACTCGAGTTGGGCTATTTGACCAATGAGGAATTCGACGCCTGGGTTCGTCCTGAAGACATGACGGGCCCGTCTTGAGTCATTCTGGGCTCGTAGCCCTTCGGAGGCCCAAATCGCGTGGAAAGACCGACCAAGGCTCCAACAAGAGCTAAGGCTACAAGAGGGTAGGATTGTTGAATCTGTGATACGCCAAAGCCAAGCAGGAACGATACGGAACAAATAAGCATCAACCCCACGAGGTAAATGGGCCCTTCTTTTGGACGAGGGTCGATGAAATCGTAGACGTAGTAGCCCCCTCCAAATCGCGCCCATAATTCTGCGAATATGAGGTACAGCGCCCCGTATGTCAAGCCAAGCACCACCATGGAAAGACGAATGGAATGCGTGCCCAATACCAATTCGCACGACAGGAACACCAAGGCCCAATTATGCATCACTTGCTCGTGTGGTAAAAACATGTGATAGAGGTCCTCTCCCTGCTTCATTTGAGCAGGGATAATCACGTAACGAACAATGATTGAAGTCAACGCTGCACTGCTAAAAGCGGTTGCAAAAAACGCCGTTCCAAGATGCAGGACAAGATTTGATGGCTCGCCCACGAGGACATGCCAAAGTGAGCCCAGCCCGTTCCAAAGCATGGCAAATCCGAACATAAGCATCGTCCATGAACTAAAGGGAACCAGTCGTTCAAAGCCTGTTGAATGATGCAGTCGCATTTCACGATCTGCCCGAAAGAGCGGCGACATTACTCCAGGCGTCGGGTTTCGCACCATCCAAAGGACGGCACTGTGAATGACGAGATAGGCGCAACCAAAACGGAACAGCATCAATGCGACGGTCGAAAAAGTTCCACTCCCATACATTTGGTCGGCATCATAAGAGCCTCCTTCGTGAAAGATTGCATAGGACACAACAGACACCGTGAGGATGCTCAGCGTCAACGTGTAGGAAAGCCAAGAACGGTCGCTGACAGGTTCTGCCTTCTGCCGAGCCTGTATCATAACGCAACGCACATCGCTAACCATGAAGATTCTAACGGCGCGTATTGGTTGTCAAACCTCATTGACGTAGGGCTCGAAGCCTGGCCTGGAGAGCAGATTTGCGCTCGTCGACGGGTTCCTCATGTTGGGGTTCACCCTGGTCCAAGCGCCGCATGAATAATTCCCGGTCCCATACGAGAACGTCACCGTTTTCACAACCGATGACACAACGATTTGCTGTTCCCTGAATGCAACGAATATGATCAAATTGACCCGTCGCTACTCGATTGCCGGAATCCGATAAGAGAACCGATAATTCACCACTCATCCCGTGAGTTCGAGCCACCCACACGTGAGTGCTA
>QQSD01000014.1 GCA_003602485.1 Candidatus Poseidoniales archaeon
ATTCCTGACGCTTGGTATTGTGTTAATTCTTGAAGGATTGGATATAATTTAGCGAAGGATAGATGGTTCTTTCATTGATGTAATTTGAGGAAGCAACAAAAAATCTGTTCACAAGGGTTCCCGTTGTATACGCATACGAACACAGGGGTGCCCACGGAAACGGGCTTCAGTACCCGTTTAACGATGCTTCAAATTCAAGCGATTGCTTGAATCTCTTCATCGTGCTTGGCTAACAAGTTTCGCAGCTTGACCTTCATCGAAGGTGTCAACATGTCGTTGTCCGTGGTCCACTCTTCTGAATCAAGAATGAGTGTACGAGCCACTTCGTAGCCTTTCCAATCAGGTGCTTTCATGTTGTTGGACTTGAGGTTCTCAAGGACAAAAGAGCGGACTTCTGCATTTCCACAGAGAGCAGCATCGTCTTCAGGAGCTGAGATGCCAGCCTTGTTGAGAGCAGCTCGAAGCGCATCCATGTTCGGGTGAGCGACGAGGAAGGTGTTCAGCATGTTACGTCCGTCAAGAACGCACTGTTCGATCAGCGGGTTGAGTTTGATCGTTTCTTCAAGCGAAGATGGAGAGACATACTTGCCGTTTTCCAACTTGAATTGCGACTTCACACGACCGGTGATTGAGAGGTAACCATTGGTCAACTTACCCAAGTCGCCAGTGCGGAAGGTGCCAGGTTCAATGATGACTTCCTTGGTCGCTTCTTCGTTATTCCAATATCCCATCATGACGTTGGGTCCAGTGACGACGATTTCTCCTTCGTCAAGTCGGTCTGGGTCGTCCCATGCATCTGTGTCAATGGTGACGGTTACTCCGTTAGCAACGAGACCAACGGTGTTGAGTTTGCTGGTGCCTGGCCCGGACCAACCGTTAGCGGAAACAAGCGGAGAGGTCTCGGTCAAACCGTATCCTTCGTAGCAGTTGAAACCGACCATCTGGATGAAGGCCGCCACATCGGGCGAGAGTGCCGCAGCACCGGACATACAGAAGCGGATGTTGCCACCGAATCGGGCACGTACTTTGGCCCAAACGAGTTTGTCCCAGAGCTTGTCAAAGAATCCGCTTGGAGGAACAGCATCACATTCGACACCGGCTTTGGCGATACGCTTAGCTGCTGACTTCTGTGCCTTGTTGACAAAGACTTTCTTCAAACCAGTTGCGCTTTCGAACTGTGCGTTCACACGGTCGTAGAACTTGTTCCACACACGGGGCACGGCAAGCAGTACTGCGGGTTTAATCTCGATACATTCATCCGCAATGCGGGTGAGGTCGGAGATCAGATTGATGTGGACGCCACATCGAATCATCCAGTGCAGGTCAAAGGTTGAACCAAAGGAGTGCGCCCACGGAAGGAAGGCAGCATTCTTGTCACCCACGTAGATGGTAAAGGCTGATTGAACGCAAAGAATGTTTGACAGCGTATTCCAGTTGGACAACATAACTCCCTTTGGGTTCCCTGTCGTACCTGAGGTGTAGATGAGGGTGTTGAGGGCAAAGGGGTCGTCTGCAATTTCGAAGTCATCGGCCTTGCGACCTGCGGCTACGAATTCAGCCCACTTGTGCACGACTACTCCCTCGGGAGGGATTTCGTTGGCTGGTTCTTCACCGAGCAACAAGATGCCACAAGAAGGCCATCCGCTTGCATCTGATGGCATATTTGCGACGAGTTTGTCGAGGACTGTGGTATCTGCGACAGCAAGAAGGGAGGGTGTGGAATCGTTGAGGATGTAGGCCCACTCTTGTCCGTGCTGATGGGTGTACATGGCAGTGTAGGCTGCTCCGATGCCGTTTGCTCCGTATGCAACTGCTGCCCATTCCACGGAATTGTTGAGAATCAAGGCTACACGGTCGCCACTTTTGACGCCAACGGCATTGAGTTGCTTACCAACAGAGGTGGCGAGTTCGCCAAATTGGTTGTAGTTAATGTGGGTACGGGGCATGTCCTTTTCAGGGATGAAACCGAAGCACGGTAAGTCTCCAAAACGGTTCACGCTCGTCATGAGCATTTGATACAGCGTACGAGGGTCATCACCTTCGGGCTTCTTCCATTGTCGGTCATTCGGCTGGCGGTCCCACGCGAGTTCAAAGGGTTCCATGCGACGGGTGTGCACCTAAGAGCATTTGAACATCACCCCGTCATTTCTTTGAGCACCTTTGTAACATTTTCACGCCAATCAGCCCCTTCGTTTCGGTTTGCGAGTGGGCTGGCCGGGCTTGGATGCCAGCAGGTCGTAATCTCGATTTGACGTCCATCAGCGGTTTCTCCAGGTCCTGATTTACCTGCCCCAAAGGCGCGTCGTGCTCGCTTTTCAGCATAGGCTCCTATCCCCACAATTCGGTTGATGCCCATGATGTTAACAACCTCCCTCAGGTGGTCGTCGCAGGCTTCCAACACAGGTTCAATCAGAGCCTTAGGTAACTTGTCGGGAGTGATATTTTGGCCACGTTCACCAAGCAAGAGAAGCGGGCAATGATTGACTACGAACAGGTTTGAAAATGTCATCTCAGGCGTCCCGTACAAAGTTCGCATCAGCTCCCAGAGACGTCGGCCTGAGACTTCCTGTCGTTCCAGACTCAATCCGACAATCGGTCGCTTAGGATGGGCATTGGGTGGTGTCTCGAGATGGCGCGCCTCTATGTTCAGAAAGGTCTTGGCCATCTCAGTTGCTCCAAAAGGTACCCCGCTTTGCGCCATTCCCCACGGGCCAGGGTTCATGCCCAACAGTAAGGTCTTGGCTCCCAACCCACCCCACTGTTCGATGTATTGTTCATGATGAGGCCAGGCATAATTCAACGGGTTGGTTGCATGTGCGGTGTGACCACCCTTCTCAAGACCGGGAATAGCTCGGTCACAAACCGAGGACAATCGTTGGGCGGCGTCCTTTAATTGCTCAACGACGCTCACACTTCTGCGACCCATTAGGGTTTGATAGTGCTTCGTACTCAATCATCTTGGCGACGGCTGAGACCCACACCGAAGGCGATGGCAACCAAGGTCCCCATCATGCTGAGTGAGGGAAGGAGCCCACCTGCGTCTTCGACAACCTCATCAGAACCTGATGGAAGAATAATGGTTGTCGAGATAAATGGTGAGCTTGAGGCAGCGCCATCGTTTGCAACAACCGAACAGGTAACGGTTTGGCCCACGCCGAAACCACCGGAGAGGGTATCTGAACCAGCCGAGATAATGCTGCCGTTCACAGCCCATGTGACGATTGTCGTCACTGCATCGCCATCTGAGTCGGTCGTTGAATAACCACAAGTGAGCGTGTCGTCCACGGTGGCAATCAAAGGTGTGATGATCACATTGGTCACTTCAGGAGGGTTGTTGACGGGTTGAACGCTTGCCTCACATCCGGTTGAGTCAACACTCGCACCGGGGGTTGAGTTCGGGCAGTAATCATCTGCGTCAAGCACACCATCACCGTCTGCATCAAGGATGGTATTGTTTCCACCAGTATTGTTGCCAGTGCCGTTACCGCCGGTATTGTTTCCACCAGTATTGTTGCCAGTATTGTTTCCACCTGTATTGTTTCCACCAGTATTGTTGCCAGCGTTGTTTCCACCAGTATTGTTGCCAGTGTTGTTTCCACCATTGTTATTGGCGACAATATCGAAAGCATCCGATTCAACGTTCGCTAGCCAGAGGCCATCCAGTTCGAGTTCACCATGCAAATGGTAGCCTACAACTGCGTCGGGTAAGGTCCAATTCAACGTCATAACTGATACTTCTTGAGTTGCGGTCCAATTCCACCACCCAGAATCGTAGCTTGCTCCGGCATCAATCCAATAGCGCAATTGATAATTTTCTCCTACCACAGTACAATTCACATAGAAGGTGCCGTATGTTGTTTCGCCCAAAACATATTCAGTTTTGTCCGTCCAAATGGAGAGTTCTGTGAGGTAACCAGTGGATGTCGTATTGTCAAGACAATCATTTGCGTTGTTTCCACCAGTATTGTTGCCATTGCCGTTACCGCCGGTATTATTTCCACTCATGGTCACGTAGGTGAACTGGTGAGATAGACTTGAATTCATCGAATTCGGGCAAGCATGGTATCCATTCGGTCCACAGTTGAGAATCGTGGCGCTAAAATTCAATGTTACCAACGTGTTATTTTGGACTGATTGATTGAACGATAATTGCCAACCTGAATTGTAGGTGCCGTTTGCCCAAAGAAGGTACCACCAAGTATCGGAGAGACCTGAAACTCCGGGAGTATTGGTTGAGGCATTGATTCCGGGGTAATTGATATCAATGCTGCAACTGTTCTCGAGGTCGACAGAGACATAATATGAGGAATCAACACTAATATTCCTGAGTTGCAGGCAATGTGCAACGTTGTGCATGCTGTTGTTGCCGCCGGTGTTGTTACCGCCAGTATTGTTACCGCCGGTATTGTTGCCCATCTGAATCATAGTAGTGTCCGAAGCGATATGTGAACCTTGGTTCACCAATGTTGCATGGAAATAATATACTCCATCAGCTAACCCGCTTATTGTGCTATTTTCTTGGCTCGTTGTGGAGGAGGCATTCCAGTAGACATTACCTGAGCCATAGACATCAACATTGTATGTTGAATCTGACAAGTTCCAAATCAGTTGATAATTTTCACCAACCACTAGGTTTCCGCTGGTAAATTCAACATGTACGTCGGTACCTGAATCCCAAACCTCCAGCATGTTGGAAGTTTCGTAGGCATAGCCCGAATGGTCGATATCTATGTATTCATTAGTATTGTTACCGCCAGTATTCCCTCCGCCACCGCTGGTGTTGCTCAACACGGGGAAACTGTCGCTATCACTGGTAACGAAGGTGCCGTTTGAATAGAGTTCAACATGGAAGGTGTAATTCCCAGATGGTAGCGAGGTAGCATTCCAAGAGTGCGTGGTTCCGTTGGACGAAGCCGTCCATGAGTAATTTCCAGAGTCCAAGGTGACGTTGTTGCCATCGTAAATCCAGTAATTCAGCAACATTGTAGAATTGTAAATAGGACATAGGACATACATCATCGTGTCAATGGATTGGTTCACATTCCCGTAAGACGGTGCGTAAGCAGATAGATCGGTGTAGGCGAGGTCGTAGCCGCAACCGAGGCTGCCTGGACCGCTGTTGGTATTGTTGTGGACGAAGAAGGAATTCGAGTCGGTATCCAGTACTTCCCACGACATTGACGAGTTGTTGTACCAGGACAAAGTAACCTCGAAACTGTAGTTGCCAACACCCACAGATGCGAGTGATGTTGACGTAACATTGTGCCCGTCGTAGGTGTAGAGGGCGGTCCAGTTGAACGAACCACTGTCAATTGATGAGTTGGTCGCCACTGAGTGAATTGTCCAATCAAGTACCATCGTGGAGTTGGTAATGGAACAGTACGTCGAGATGCTTCCAGTGAAATTAGAACCGATTTGGTAACCTGATTGGTGAGAATACGCATAAACTGAGGCGGAATTCGGGTCCACTCCACACGGATTGGCGGCTGGAGTGCTGATGGTGAAATTGACGGTGTCCGTTTCAATTGTTGTCCAAGTTGAACCATCATAGTACTGCAATGTGGCGGTCAAGGTGTAATTGCCCGCTCCGAGTACAGAGGCTGGACCGGCCCAATTGCCGCTGTAGGACGCATTGGTTCCGCTGTAGGACGCGTTGAGGATGCTGTATGTTGAACCGTTATTTTGATTGGTGAGGGAGGCAGTGAGGTACATTGAGGTGTTCAAGAGGTCACAATAGGTCGTGACCAAGACACTGACATAATCACTTGTAGAGATGGAGCTGGCCGTGTAGGTATTCATGGTTGTGTAATTGACGTCGTATCCGCAACCTGAGGTCGAATTGTTTGACCGCGCACCGCTTTCAAAAACAGGACCCTGCCAGTCTTCTTGCTGGTGTTCCACCGGCATCACATAGAGGGCAGCAGACATTGCTTGTACGAGAAGAAGAAGGGCCAATCCACATGCAGTACGGTTGTTCATGGATTTATGGGAGGGCCTGAGGGTCTTTGTTCTATCGGGCGTGCTTGAAAATAGCAATAACTCACATTGAATGCGCTGTTATTCATCCTGCATATCGGCCGAGAAAAAGGGTTCGAAGGAGTCTTTGTAGGGTATATTCGCTGTATTGAACCAGTCTTCTACGCAACTGTAGGGAAAAGGGTCGCCCTTTTTTCGCTGTGTCCGTACACGGGTGCTGATGAGGTTCCACGCTGATTTATCCCCAATTCCCGGAATAGCGGCTAGTTGCTTTTCCGTGATGTTTTTCGGATTGAGTCCAAGTTCAACACCGGTAATTGAACGGGCACCATGGCCCGTGATAACGATGTCAGATTGTGTTTCGAGAGGAATTTTGTACTTCACTCCAACGAGGATTGGATAGGCTCCAATTTGCCGACCAAAGGTGATTCCTGCTTTCCCGTGGACGGCCAATTCTCTATGGGCGCTTCCGTGATGTGCTGGTAGGCGAGTGCGACCGTCGTGTGCTTCCCAGTGAATGTCACGCAGGGTTCCGCCAAGGGGAAATAATTCTTGGAGCAACGGACGGTCAATCTCTTCTCTGCATTCTGCCTTGAAAGCCGTGAATGCATCAGGGGGAATCTCCTGAAAGCCCTCCCCTTCTACTTGACGAATATTGATTCGACGAAGCAAAAGGCCTTCAGAGCGTATGTCACGTAACAGGTCCATGTTCATACTGTAGGTGGCCTTTGTTTCACCGTTGAGGCCAGCGATAAAGTTGAGGCCAGGCAGGAGTTTTGGCAAACCTCGTTCACCGCGTTCTCGTCCGTATTGATTGATCAAACGAATGGCCGCTTTCAATTGGGCCGGGTCGCAATTCAACCAATTCGCTTCATGGACGCTCGGGTCGGCAGATTCCAGCCCAAAGGACAACACTGCACCATCGGATAAGGTTTCAACAAGCGTCTTGGTGATCGCTTCTGACTGCTCGAGATTCTCTGCGATAATGGATGGATTCCCATTGTCGGTATGGAGAATTCCCAGTCGTTCATCATCTCTCAAACCATGGAGGAGCTGTGCGATGGGCTCAGGGTTTGGAATGGGGTATTCAAGTTCCTTCACACCCTCTGCCATGTAGGTGTAGGTGTCGGTCATACCGCCCAGACGTACGTGCTGTACTCCAGAATCGTGGGCGAGTTTGACTTCTTGGATGATGTCTTCAGGCGTCCGCCAAATTGGAACACCTTTTTTTGGTTCAATGCAGAACTTACAACCACGTTTGTAGCGCACACATCCCTGGTAGACTTCAACTTCGTAGGTAAGTGGGCCAGGCCGTTCAGGAGTCGCTAAATCGGGATGAAGGGTCACAGCCTGACTGGTAGCGCCAGCGTGAGCCCACGCAGTCCACTGTTCCGCAGTTCGTCGTTGATGTTTCCATTCTTGTTTGGTGAGGTAGTGGTTGAGCGTTGCATCCGTGTCTTGAACGGCGAGGAAAAGATTGGCTCGTAGCGGAGTCCATCCTTGTTGCTTCCAGCCTCGAATGGCCCATCCTCCGAAAAGGGCAGGCATGCCAGAAGGAAGGCTGCGAATGAACTCCTGAGTTTCCCGCAGTGAAATCGGAGCGCCTCGCAGATATTTCCCCGGGACAACCGCACCTGCAATGCAGATGCAGCCAAGTTGAGTGCTAATCCATCGGTTCATCCCCTCAGGGTCTTGTCTTTTTTGCTGTCTGAACTGGTCGATGGTCATGTAGGTGTAGGGGACGTTGTGTTGTTCAAGTACACCGCAGACATAGCGGATGTGGAAGCCAACGTAGGGCGGTACACCGAAGGCCGCAGGCTCATCTTCATATCCGTCCAAGACCAACCACGTCGGTTCGGAGGGTTCAACCATAGTTGAAGCGAGGCAACGAGCCCCTTCAATCCTTCTTCGGGCGAGAGCGGCGTTTTCGCTTCTTTCCACCCTCTTCTTCTTCTCGGAGAGCTTGCATTTCTCGGGAGGACTTTCCACCCTTGTTTCCGTCTCGGCCACGGTCTCCGCCTTTGCCACCTTTGGCTTTGGCAATGTCGACCTTGATGCGTCGGCCATTAATTTCGCTGTTGTTGAGTGCACCGACGACTGCTTCGCCCTTGTCTTTTTCTTGGATGAATACAAATCCAAAGCCCTTGGGTTTCCCGCCTGGACCGGTTGCGAGGATTACTTCGTTGACAGTAGCATGATCTCCAACCATTTTGGTGAGTTGCTCGCTGGTGGTCGTAAAGGGCAGATTACCGATGTAGAGTTTGAGGCCTTGAGGCTCTTTTCGTTCTCGCTTATTACCCTTCTTTTTGTCGTCGTCAGCATCACGCACACCGATACGACGGCCGTTGATGCGATGTCCGTCAAGAGCGCTGGTGGCTGCTTCTGCCATGGCCTTGTCAGCGTAGGTGACGAAGCCAAAGCCCCGGTTCACGCCAGCATCATCCGTGAGTACGATACAGTCGGTCATGTCGCCGTGCTTGGTAAAGAGGTCGCGTAGTTCATCGGTTCCTATCTCACGAGGGAGTCCACCGACGAAGAGTCGTGTACCCGGCGCTGCACGTTGTTGACGTCCACGTCCTCCACCGGTTTGACCTTCAAACCTGAAGTAGGTACGTTCACGACCGTCTTCTCGAACATCTGCTGCGATGAAGGTTGCACGACCTGCGGGTCCTTTTGCAAACATGGCTTCAGCAGCAGCTCCCCATCGCTTTCCAGAATTGTTGAGGCTGCTTGCTCCTTGGTCAAGTTCAGCCCAACCTGCTCCAAAATTGTCGGCAAGAGCACGATACGATTGATAGCCACATGTTGGGCAGAGAACGTTCCAGTCTCCGTCGAGGTGGGCCTCGAGCGTATCACCACAAGGCGGGCAAATAGCGTGAAGAACGCCACAGTCATCACGTTCTCGGAAATCGAGACGAACGACCGGTTCAACTTCTTTGATGACTGCACGGCAAACGTCACGACGACGGAGTGCGTCGGATGTTTGGTGCATGAATCGGTCAACCAAACCGGTGACGAAGAATTGGCCGTAGAGGTGTTGGGGTTGGATAGAACCGGGTTTTCCTTCAATGCAAAGGACCATTGCCTCACCGTGCTTCTCGTTGAGTTTCACAACTTCACAAAGAACGGTGTCGCCAACCTCAGGCGAAACGATGAGCTTCGAGGCAGTGACGTTGATGGTACCTTCGTTGACATGGACGTAACCTACCACCGTTGAGATGATGTTTCCGTCATGAACTGAGGTACCCTCGCCTTGTTCGTGTTGGCCTTCCTGGCCGATGATGCTTCCTGGGGTGACGAGGCTCGCCGTCATTGTAATCATTCCTTTGCGTCGTGGCTCGGTATGAGTCGCACGCTGTTTCGCTAATTGTAGGCGAGGGCTCCTTCCTTTTCAACCCCCCTTACGGGTGGGCTAGGATTCTTCTTTGGGCAGGCGGGCATCACCGGGTCTGTGAAAACGCCAGCACATGACATCGGTATCTCCGCGTCGCTGGCTATGGTGCATGTAGGTAGGAGGCAATCTGAATACAGTGCGTATGATGTGTTCCCACTCCCACCCTCGGTCCTTCGCAAGGGGTTCAATGTGGGCTGCTTTCTCGCTATGCAGAACGTGGATAGCAGAGGCATCTGAACGAAAAGCGAGTTCCAAAAACGGGCGGTCGGCTTTGGCTGTTTGAACGCCCCAAGGGGGGTTCATGACGAGCAGGTCAACGGACTCAAGTTCAACCTCGTCACGGCCAATGTGTGCGTTGACGACTTCGGCTTGTGCCATCAATGCTTTATCGAGAGTGTTGAGATTCGAATGTAAAATCTCCAGGGCGTCCTTGTCCGTTTCCACAAAGGTTACTTTCCGTGCGCCCAAAAGGAGAGCAGCAATTCCTAAAATGCCATTTCCGCTTCCTAAGTCAACAACGTGCCGGTCTTCAAAACCATCAGTTTGGTCAATGGCGAGCATCCAAAACGCTGCAAGGTCGCCTTCTGTTGCGTATTGCTCAAGCTCAACGCGCAAGCATGGGTGCGGCGCTAAACGGGAGAGTTGAATCGCCAGATGCTTTGGACGCATGCACCTCACCAGCGACGTTGCTGATAGGGGTTGCCTTGTTGTTGAGCCTGCATTTGTAGGCGAATGGCATGAATTTGTTGTGCTTCAATTCGCAGGCGTTGTAGCAAAGGCTCGCCTGGTTGTTGGTTGCCACAGAAGCGGCAGAATCGGGTGCCATCATGATGTTGCTGTCCACAGTTGATACAAAATCCCATGTCGCTCCCTCATGCTTGCTATGGCCTCTTCATCTTCAAACTTATTGGCCCATGGCAGTCATTTCCAACAAGATCGGCCATGTTTCAAGATTTTCAGCAAGGGCGCGTTCATTGAGGTCTTCCCAACGAGCATCATCCATGAATCCACTTGGTTCAACACCAGCATCAATCAGTTCTTGGAAGAAGGAACGCAATTCAACCTCGAGGTCACTCCGGTCGGGTTCAGGTTCAGGGACTGTCTCGGGCAGTGCAACATCCTCGGTCGGTTCGTTGGGGATTTCTTCTCCAGAAGGTGAGCCTTCTGCTTGTGGAGGGAGCGGAACCTGTTCAGCATCGTCTTCGACAGCTGGTTCTGGCACCGGGCTCGCAGAGGGTGGCAAGGGTACGGCAACTTCCTCAGCCTCTTCGGCAGGTTCAGCTGCAGGAGGAGCAGGTTCCTCGGGCGTCTCAACTGCAACTGGTTCTTCCTCCACCTTTGGTGCAGGTGGCTGTGGCGGAGCAGGTTCGGGTTCCGGAGTAGGTTTTTCAAGACGGCCGATTCCTAAGACCTCGGCTTGCTGGCGAGCCATTTCCGCAGCAGCCCTGCGTGGCAGGCTGACAAAGCACTTGCCGGGTAGTGATTCCACGGGGAAGGGCAAGAAATACTTCTCGAGTGCTGGTAGTGAAGGATGGCGGAAGTAGAGTGTTCGTTCCGTTTCAAAAGGCCGTTGGGTCGGCAACCCAACGGAGAATGGAGTTGATGCAATTTCAATCGAGCCACGAATCCAGCCTTCATTGGTGACCATGTGTTGCATCCACGGGCCAAGGTCGGGTGTTGAAATGTCAACAAATTGGAAGGATGCAGCCCGAGTGTCAAATCCTTGTTCCTCGAGAAGAGGGGCTTCTGCTCTCGGTCGATGGAAGACTGCCATCACCGGTTGGCCGTGCTCGACCATGTCTCCGTGCAGTTCCATCATTTTCCTCTCTTTGCGCGGGCAAAGTAGGAGAATGCGCATTCGGGTAGCATTTGGGTCCCAGATTTCACCCCACCGAGTGGATGCCTCTTGGGTCAACTGCCCAATGGTCATGTCCGGTATCATCGCAGTGATTCCCATTGGCGCACCAGTTCAATGGAAGGGGAACGGTGTTTTAGGCATGCCGAATTGAAATCACGAAGTATTGGCGAGCACAAATTCCGCCAAATAGACGACCCCTCCCGCTGCCCCGCGCACGGTGTTGTGGGAGTATGCGCTGAAGCTAATCTCGCAACCATTCACCGAGAGATTACCTACCACAACGGCCATACCCGTTTTCAGGTCCTCACTTGGGTCGGGGTCGTCATTGAATGAGGTTCCATCACTCCACAGGTGGCGGTCAACATCGATCTGCTCAACGAGGTGAATGGCTTGGTTTGGGCGACTGGGCAATTCCCCACCCAATCCCAACATACGAAAGGCCTCAATGATTTGGTCGTGATTCAGCGGTTGACTGGTGACAAGTTCAACGAATACCTGGTGGCCATTGGGTCGTGCGACACGCTCACAATGAATCTCAACATCCATGCCTGCGGGAGTGACCAATTGGTTGGAGCATTCGCCCATCACGTGGAGGAACTCAGCAGCCGTCTTTTCGGCCTCACCTTCAATAGAAGGGTTGACGCGACCGGCCAGCGCATCTTGGTCGAACAAGAGTGACCATCCTGCCCCTGACAAGGCCTGTTCGCTTCGCATCTTGACCGACCGGATTTCAGTGGCCTTGGCAAGAGCGGCCACGGGAAGGACAAGGGGGATGAGCGTACAGTTCGTGGCGCAATAGTGGCGAGATTCATGATAGTGCTGAGGATTGATTTCTGGAATGAGAAGCGGAACGCTCTGCACTCTTCGATAGGAACTAGCGTTTGAAAACACCGTGATGCCAGCGTTCACCAAGGCTTTCTCAACATCGGTTGCAATGGATGACGGCAAGGCTGAAAAAGCGTATTCGATGTTCATGGAGCGGCACAGTTCACTCAAATTTTCAGCATTCGAATCAACCACCACCATCTCGGGAAGTGCTGGGCGTGGTTCATCCAATCGCCATGCAATCTCACTGAGTTGGCGTCCAGCAGAAGAAGGGCTACCCGCAACGGCAGCAATTTCGAACATTGGATGGTTCACGAGTCGCTGTTGGAGTCGTTGACCCACCAGTCCACCTGCACCGAGGACAATTGCTTTGTGCCGGTGCATGGCTTTCGGATTTACCTCAATGTTTTGAGGTCTTGGATTCATCACAGGGTAGGTTCGGGTAGAATGCGACGGGTGACCAATTTGCGTAGAATCTTCCACCCGTCTGCTGTAGAGCCGAGTTTTGCCTCTCCTATTCGTGGGCCATAAGAAATAGGACGATAGCCGAATGAAATGCTTTGATGAACCATGTTCGCATACATCTCTGCCTCGATTTCAAATGAGACGCTGTTCAGAATGAGGGTCTCAATACTTCGCTGGCTGAATGCCCAATATCCGGAGCAGACATCTTTGGTGGGTACGCCATAAATTGCGGTTGCAAACCACGTGAGAAGGTGGTTGCCGACGAAATTCATTCGTGTCATGGCAGTTGGTGCAATCTCGCCACTCAAACGGTCGCCTATTACTACATCATAGCGGTCAAGGCGAGCGATGAGCTTGGTCATTTCAGCTGGAGCATACGTCCCATCAGCGTCCAACATGACCACAACGTTCGCACCCATGTTGAGGGCTTCGCGGAAACCATGGCGAATTGCACTTCCCTTCCCATGGCCTTGTTGTTCAAGGAAATGGACGCCATGTTCTGCTGCCACAGCACTTGTTTGGTCGGTACTGTGGCCGTCCATCACGAGGACCGATACGGAGAATCCCATGCTCTTGAGTGCATCATTGGGTAAGCGTTTGAGCACCCAATCCAACCCGAGTGCTTCATTGAGCACGGGAAGGAGAACAACGAGGTGTTGCATGGTGGTGCTAAGGTGTATGTCTTCATGGCTTTTGCTCATGAACTCACGTCCTGCCATTCAATCCAGTGAAACTTGACACCCGTACGATCAATCAATACGGTATCTCTGCCAGACAGACCGAGAGGGTTGACCCAACGCGTGGGCTCGTCTGCCTTCCATGAAATATTGAGATGCTCGATCGTGGCATCAGCATCGAGGTCAAAACATCCCTGATGGTAGCCAGCATCTTGCCTGAGGGCGTGGAAGGGTCGTTCAAGGCCGTTGCTGGATTGGAGATACAAACCATTGACCTCGCCGACGACTTCGTAGGTCATGCAGAGCTTCCCTGCCGTTGTTGGCGAGGAGACCTTCACCTGCGCTTTGGTTCCCTCAGCAAGGAATGGGCGTTCGTCTCCAAGATTCATCGGGTCTCGAAACCGGTGATCTCGCCAAGGGTCAAGGCGGGAAACGCACGCAAGACAATCCTCGCTATCAACGCCTGTTAGGATACTCACTCCTGCATCTCCCTCTGGAACAAGCACCCACAATGCAGCGCCGTCCACCTCAATAAGCCGCTCCCAATATGGGGAAGTGGCTAGAGCCCACTGAATGCTGCCAAGTGGAGACGTAAGGGCATGGTTCATGTTGTTGGAACTGAAATAACTGACATTATCAGCGTAAATTGCTCGTGTGGCATTGTTTTGCTCCCCCGCCGTCAAGTAAACGAGACCCAGTGTCGGAATTGAGGTCGTTTGAACACTTTCGGGAGCATTCCAAACATAGCCCCAGTGCATGTTTTCCGTGTAAATGGCACCCTCGATTTCACCAAGGCGTTCTCGCAATGCATGGTCGCCGGGAGCAACGGCTTGCAATTCGTCGTGCTGTGCTAAACTCAATGCGATGGATGGTGCGAACAGAGCACCGAGCAGTACGCAACTCAGTGCTACAAGACCAACTGGTTCTGGCATGGAAGGCCACCTAATTTCAACATCTTCACCAACGGGTGTCAAGTTGGTTTTTGGTGACCACCAAAGGGCCACTAAGAGGGCGAGCGGAACATGGAAGGCGTGCAGAGCCATGGAGTAAAGTGTGTATGAGAGGAGCGAGAGAATGGGGATGTTTTGCAAACCTTCAACCAAATGTACAAAACTCAACAACCAAAGACACGCCACCCAAGTCGTGATGATTCTTGCCTCCAAGGTCGCTCTCAAGCCGATGGCTGCAAATCCGGCTGCGAAGAGGACAAATCCGTTGTACACCAAAAGGGGGCGACCTCCTTGCCATCCGTATTCCGAAAATACGGCCTCCTCGAAGAGACGTGGAGCGATGACGAGCAGTGCGAGGGCGAACCCGAAGGTGATGAAGGCGGAGACAACATAAGCAAAGCGACGTACCAATTCTTGATGCTCCTCGTCATCCAGTTTGAAGCCATGAATCACGTGACTGAGCATGAAGAGTGCCAGATAAATGGCTCCTGTGGGATGAATCATAGCGACGCATAGCAAGGCCATGCAGAGACCCAGCGTGTGATGTCGTTGTCGCTCGCTACTCGGGCGCAGGAGCACCAAGACACCGACGATGAGCCCAAGTTGACTCGCTACGCTAGGGTAGCCAGAGTCGAAGGTCTTGGCAAATAATCCCAAACCCAACCCCATGGATAGGATGGCATATGCTCCAGCACCGTGACGGTCAAAAGCTCCCATGAGGCCAATGAGGAGGGCAAAAAGCGTGTAGTGTCCCAAATGGAACACTGCTTGCCCCGCATCTGCCCCGGTGATCAAAACCACCCACGATGCAAGTGAGGGGAAGGCAGGAGGATAGGTCCAAAACCCTTCATTGGTTCCACTCAACATCAAGTTTCCATCCACTGCAATTTGTTGACTCAGCACGGCGAAACCAATCCAGTCCACTCCGAACGGATAGTTTTGAAGAAATGGACTGAGCAAGGCGATAGAGGCCACTACGATGCTTACCACCATCAACGGGAGGTGACGGTTACTCTGGAATTCTAATTGCACACCGGCTTCTTCGCTGATGGTGGAGGTAATGGTTTCACTGACCTCTCCGTGCATGGCTGCTTCAAGCCGTTGCCAATGGCTACGCTGGGCAACCTCTTCGTGGCGAACAGAGACCAGTCTCCAGGCGGCTGCATTGAGGGCGATGAAGGCCAGAAGCATGGTCCAAAATGACCACAGATTGAGCAAAAGAAGACCTCCCGATACACCGTAGAGCAGTAACAATCCAAGTGCAGGTGAAAGCAAGCCCTTTCGTAACCGATCCCCACTTCCATCGAGTATCGATGCAAGAGCCCAACCCGGCAGCAAACTTGGTGCCAAAAGCACAACAATGCTACCGAGCATGAAAGAACCACATCACAGGCATGACTTGAGTATTCTGCGAAACCTCAAGTAGAAACCCCCCGTCTGCAGAGCATGGATGACCCTTCATCACCTTTTCATCCAACGCTTATTTTTGATGAAGCATATTGGGTTCATGATTTCTCCCGCCCCTCTCCAGAGGGATGGCAAGCCCCGTACAGGTATTCTGTGGGACGCTACGACGAACATCGTCCGATGATGTATACCACTGAATTGTTTGAGGGTGAACGCACACACCACGTGGGTTTGGATCTTGGCGCACCACACGACACTCCCGTACACGCCTTTGGTGCAGGAAAAATTTTCGCCATTGCTCTCAACGATGAACCAGGCTCTTACGGCCCGACCCTCATCACAGAACACCACCTCTCCTTACCCGATGGGGTGGGAGGCCAACACACACAACCTGTACGCACATTTTGGGTGCTCTATGGGCATTTGAGTTGGAACAGTCTCCAACATTGGACGGTAGGTGACTCATTTGAAGCGGGCGACGTGATTGCACGCTTGGGTCATGAAGATGAGAACGGCGGCTGGCCTCCTCACGTACACGTGCAGATGGCATGGGAACCTCCAGAAAACGGGGATTTGCCAGGCGTTGTAAGGCCGAGTGACCGAGAGGATGCTCTTCAGCGCTTTCCAGATCCACGGCTTATCTGCGGGCCGCTTTATTGAATCGAATTCAAGTGTGCTTTCAGTGAGGATATTGGCGTAATTGCGGCTGGGTCCTTTCCTCGAAGCAAGGCCAATGTCGTCGATAACCAATCCATTACCAAACAATGGTACAGCAAGACCTCGAGCAGTGTTTCACCCTCTCCGGTGAGGTTCCATGCGGTTTCGGTAGAGGCGTGAGCAACCATCCAATCGAGTCGCTGGCGGACGCGGGGAAGCATCCCCTCCCAGGTCAAGAGCAACAGAGCTTGGTTACCAGCCTCAGGGTCGGCATCTTCTCCGATTCCGCCCCATGCAACACTCTCGTTGTGATTCATTTCAGGCAACACTCCAGTTCGGACAAAACGGGCAGCATTTTCATTCATTTGATTCTTGAAACGCGTGAGTACGGGTGACAATTCTTTGGGGCCAATGACGGCGATGGGTTGCTCCATCAAACTCGAAGCAAGCAATGCAATGTCACCTTCAGGGTTTTTCAGGATGTCAAAATGTTCGTTATGTTGTTGAAGACGTAGAAGCATCCCATCCCGATGAGTATCGGTCATAGTTGGGAGAAGGCCGAGCGCTTCCAGGCAAGCAAGTTGGCGGCTAAAGATGTGACCAAAGGCCGTTCGCGGAGGTTGGCCGCCAACGGTTGGAATCAAGTAGCAACGGTCTGAAATTTCCGGAAGGCCTGCGAGGTGACCTCCGGACGCGATGACGACCACCGTCGCCCCCTTTTCGAGTGCAGTTTGTGCTGCTGAAACTGTTTCTTCGGTATTGCCACTGTGGCTGGTAGCGAGAACCAACCACGTTGCATCAAACCAGGCCGGAAGGCTGTAGCCTCGTGACACGAGAACAGGACAACTGCCCTTTGAATCGGTGAGTGTACTCAAGAAATCGCCGCCTGCGCCACTGCCACCCATGCCGAGGCAAATCACGCCCGACCATGGTGCCTGACGGAGCGTTGTCAACCACGGGAAGCGTTCAGCATTGACGGCTTCAAAGCCACTTCGCAAATCACTGACAAAAGAGCGAATAAATCCGATGATGTCTTCTGAATCGTAGCGTTGTGCCAAGTCAACGAGCGTTGGTTCGTGTTCAGGCTCCATCATGATTCCTCCGGGGGCTGAGGCAGGTCAATCGCAAAATGAGGAAGGGATAGCCATGCATCATCGTTGCGCACGAGCAACCCCTTTCGTCCCACTTCGTGATCGTATGGAAGGCGAACGGACTCCATTCTCCAGTTTGAGGGGTCCAGAAACTCTCCTACAGAGGCATCTTCTGTGACAAAGTCGACTTGAACCAATTCATGTAATTGTGCAAGGACCTTGGCCTGCTCGAGGTCTCTCCAAGTCGCACCGGTACGTTCTCGCCGATCCACTCGTTCCATGATGGCTCCATCCTTTGTCCAAGACGAGGGGCGCCATGTATGCCCTCTCCAAGTAATTACATCTCCAATTTCATACCCAGGTTTTCGGTACAAAAGGGTCAGTCGTGTCACATCGACTCCATCCTTGCGCCCCACGGTTGAATTGGTTTCAATGACCATGCCGCCATATTCTGAAATGAGATGTCGCCCCCATGCGCGAGCAAGCCCTTTGCTTCCGAGAACGACATCATATCCTCCTGTAACGGGTCCTTCTGAAGTGATGAAGAACATAGGGTCGTCTGACAGTTTTTCAAGAACGTCATCAAGTGTTTTTCGCAGTCTCGTGAACTCTTCTTCAGAGAGTCTACGGGCACTGGAACGCAACTGAACAGTGGCTTCGAAGTAATTGCCTGCACGGCGTGTGCATGTGAGGCAAACGCCATTTGCCATTCGGGCACGCATGGTGTGTTCTTCTTGGAAGAGAAGATTGTCAATTACGCCTTCGATTTGAATGTACAAGAGTGTGTGACGGTCCGAGACTGTTTTCGATTCCATACCTAATTGAATCGACTCTGCTCGTTCATGAACGACAAGATTCCGGTGCAGCAACTCATCCCAGACTTCGTTATCCGTGGTGTTTTCCCACTTTCCGTCGATTTCTACGATTCCACATCGTGCACAACGAACCCATGGGACATTTTCGGGCACCTTCGCCAGTGTTGTACGGGCACGCATGCACGGTTCGCACATCCGGTCGCCAAAGAGGGGTGGATCAGCACCACAAACCAGACAAAACTCACCTCCGAGACGTCCAGACATGTATCTCCCAGTTGAAGGGGCTCGCTTACAACCTTTGAACGTGTTCGCTTGAAGAGAGAACAGAAGACCTCTTTTGGGAGCTCAGGTTTCATTCGTTTTCGAAGCGGCCTGACATCGCCACTTCAAGTGCTTCGAGTCGTTGGTTCAAGCGTCTACTGCGCTGCACCACCGTGTAGGTCCAGAGAGCAATGGCGACAAGCATTCCGAAGTATGCAACTGCCAGGTACGTCATCCCCTCCACGTCAAATCACCTTGTCCATGTTCGCTTGAAGCTGTTCAAGCCTCTGCTCAAGTAGTGTCACACGCATGGAGTTCATGATATGACCGATGATGAATACAGTGAAGGAAATTGCTCCGACAAGAAGTACAAGCCCCATATCGCCATTGATGGAGCCGTCATCTCCAGTCCCCACGACGGGACCGGGATGGCGAATGGACCAGATTCGTGTGGCAACATAGGTGATTGGCACCAATACAAATCCGTAGAGTCCGAAGGCAGCAAAGGTATCTCTCGTCTCAACGCCGTCGGGTTGGCTTGCACGGCCTAAGACCAAGTAAATGGCGAGGAGTGTGAGTAATCCAAATGTATTGAGTCGGACATCCGTCCAGTCCCACGGAGTGCCCCATTCTGCTGCACCCCATACACATCCTGACCATACGGTCATCAAGCCAGTTGCGAGACCTGCTTCTGCACCAGCGGTGTGGAGGCGCCACATGACTTCCGACCGTTTGAACAACCATCCCGCCGAACCGATGAACAATGCTCCAAATGCGATGAATGCCGCCCATGCAGCGGGTACATGCCAGTAGAAGATTCGTTGTGCAGCCGGTGATTCAAAAGCATCAATGGAGACGCTTGGAGCCCATAGCAAGGCGAGTAAAAGTGTTGATGCAATTCCAGTAAAGCCGATAAAAAGCAAGCCTTCGCCCACCTTCTGCTTCATGAATTAAGGCGGTGAGTCGCCCTTCTTGAAGGTGGTTGTCCTACCGGCTCAGAAGGTCGAGAAGTAGGGCGTAAGGGAGGATGAGAATCGGGGTTAACAATCCGACAAATACGGCTCTGGGGCGCGCCAACCGGTTGGTTGCTTCCTGGAGGAGTCGAATGGTGTGCCAGGTGATGAAGGTTACAAATCCGCCGACCATGACGATGCTCGGTTCAACAACGAGTGTAAAACTAAGGGTGCTGAGAAGGGTCAGCAAGCAGCCGAGGGCCAAGGGCAGGATACCACTGTGTGGGTTGGCATTTGCGACTGCTCGCCACCACGCATTGGTGCGTTCTTCCCGTGACGCCTGAACCATTGCCTCGCCGCACAAGCCTGCTGCGAATGCAGGTGCGAGAAGAAATCCGTATCGCTGCATCTCGTCAAGGTCGTCAAGGAGATCCCCAAAGGACAGTAAAACACCCAGTGTCAGCAAGGAAGCCACAGCATTATGATTCAACCAAGCCAAGGTCCGCCATTGCATCGTCCATCCAAAAGCGGTAGGTGAGATTGCTTTGACTGGCTGTGGCTTGGTTTCGAGTTTGGATGTTGGTTCATTTGGTGTTACAGTTGTCACTTTTGTTGTGCTCACATCAACGTGGGTCGTGGCACAGGTAGAGAGGCGTTGGTCGTGAGTGCATACCATCACGGCATGGCCAAGAGTTCGCAGTTGAGCAATCCATTCACACAGTACAGATACCGACGCATCGTCCATTCCAGCAGCAGGTTCATCGAGCAGAATCAGGGCTGGTTGTTTGCTTGCAAATGCAGGTAGGAGGGCTGCTAGTACGGCGATTTTACGGGCTTGGCCTTGGGAGAGGTGGGCAATCAAATCCTTGGCGCGGTGCTCCATGGAAAACGCTGCGAGGAATGGCAGTGGGTCGATGCTGTGTCCGCTCATCGACATGGCTGTCTCAAGGTGTTCAATCACATATTCACTGCCCATCATCCCGTTCTTTTGGAGGGCTAATCCAATGACGAGCGGGGTGGGTCGCCTGCGGCCTTCGTGGTCGGCTACGACCACATCTGAATGAAGAATCTGACCTTGCTCAAGGGGCAATAATCTGGCGCATGCTTCCAGAAGGGTCGATTTTCCTGCACCGTTTTCTCCTGTCAGGGCTAGTACCTCTCCTGAATGCAAGGTAAGGTTGAATCCCTTCAAAACGACATTCATGCCACGTCGAACTTCGATGCCATCAACGGCAAGAAGTGGCTGCGCCATGAAACGGGGACAGGCACATGAAGAATGAACCCTCCTGTTTCTTCCCATATTTCCAGCAAGTCAAAAGGGGTCCACCTTAACCGACTAACATGCCCTTCGCCATGAGTGTGTTTGACACGGCGGAATGGGGTGTACTTCTCCTGTGGTTCGCAGCGGTCCTATCTCCGATGATCTATGCTGTTCGAACAAAAACATCGCTTGCTATGGGCATCACCGTGAGCGTACTTCTGGGTGCAGTCGTTCAAGTTCTATGGGCCGTTTTTTATTCCTGGGGTTGGGTTGAATATTGGGTTTGGTACGATTTTGTCCTCATCCCGGTCAGAAGCACCATGCCTGAATTTTGGCACACGCTGATCTCAGCAGGCTTTCTCCACAGTCAAAATGACATGATGCACGTTTTGGGGAACGTCATCATCCTTGCCCTCGTAGGCGTTCCTCTTGAACAACGTTTGGGAACCAAACGGTTTGGCATCATCTATCTGCTTGGCTTAGTGGGTGGTTCAATCGGTTGGATTGCATTCAACGCTGGTTCATACACTCCTGCACTGGGTGCTTCGGGGGCTGCCTTTGGCCTCCTGGGCGCGTACCTTGCGGGTTGGCCCAAAGATGAGATTCCTTTCCCGCTTCTGTTGATTCGCCCTTGGCCGGTTGTATTCATCGCCCTCCTTTATTTTGGTCTTGAGTTGATACGTGCCTTCACGACGATGGAATCGGGCGTCTCAAGTGGTATTGCACACATGGCGCACATCGGTGGCTTCGTGGCAGCTTATGCCCTTCTTCCATTGGTTGCAAAGGGCGGTCCTGTCGAACTTGGAGTGGTTGATGGAGGCCCGAGTGGGCGAGATGCGGTGACTGCTGAGCGCCGCCGAATGAAATCACAGATGGTGGATATGACGACTCTCCAAGACCCTTGGACTGAGCAAGGCATGGCTATTCCCAAGAATCTGCGCAGTGCTTTGAAGAATCTCATGCAGGCAAGTGATGAGCCAGAAACTCGAACGGCTTGGATGGAACACATTGCAAATGTAGGGGTGTGCCCGCATTGTGATGCACCTTTGGGCATGGTCGAGCGTTCCAGTGGGCCGAGATTGCAATGCTCAGCCAACGCTGAACATCTTGAATGGCCGAAGGCCTGAATCAACGCCCTAAATGGGACACCTCGTAGACGAAGGGTGGATAGAATGAAAGGTAGCGGTGCACTGCAAACTTATGCGGGGTGGACATGATGGTTGGTAATCAGCGTACGTCATTGCATTTTCAAGCCCTTCTTTTCGCCTTTCTTTTCCTCTTTGCAAGCATGAGTGGAATGGTTCTTGCTCAAGAGCCACAGCAGAGTCAGTATTCGGAGTATGACGCTCCAATTTTGATTGAGGGTTTGCCTCCTTTGCTGTGTGACGAGGTGTTGTGCGAGCGCCCAACCCGCCTCATCGACCGAGACGGACGCGCCTCCGCTGAACCCCCAATGTGGTGGCTTGGTTACGGTCCCGACTTGGATTGGAACGGAATGGACGACCGCCTTCAACGCGTTCTCGCCGGGGAGTCTTCTGTTTCTCCAACCGCCATCATCGGCCCGGACGGGCGAAAAACTGTGGCTATCGTGGTTGATTACGCCTGGCACCCTGGTGAATCCGAAATCTCCGCTCTACGAAGTGTCCTTGATGACCACGGATGGGTTGGAGAAGAAGGAAATGCTTGGTTCCAAGCGATGGATTCAATCGATGCTTTGGTAGTTGACAAAGTTCCAGTCAGTGCCCTCATGGACATTTACCATCAGGAAGGTGTCGTTGTGATTGAAATGCAAAATGTCATGATTCCCTTCAACGGCATAGCCAGCGAAGCGACCCGTTCAATGCCGTCTGAAGACTATACTGCGAGTGCATACGAGCGCGGCTACACTGGCGAAGGAGTGGTCATTGCCATTCTGGATACGGGCGTGGACAATGAACACCGTGCTCTGAATGATTTCGATGACATCGATGACGAACCCGATAGTGATGCTAACAGTTACAACGACCAAAAATGGGTTGCTGGGTTTGATGCTACATCTTCCGCTTCAAATCCGGACGGCACGGTCGACCCCGATGACGGTCAAGGCCACGGCACACACGTTGCGGCAACTGCCCTTGGAACTGGAGGTTCAAGCCGTGTTCATACGGGTTCAGGTATGGGCGCATTTTTGGTTGACATCAAGGTCCTCACAGATTCTGGTGGCACCAATTCACAAGCCTCTCTCAACGGCATCCAATGGATGATCAACAACAAAGACACGGACTGGGGAAACAACGACTCGAGCCGCGGCATTGATATTGCTTCCATGTCATTTGGTTCATTCAGTTCGCCGCTCAACCCAGACGATGAAGGCGACAACGGCTCAGGTGCAGAGGCTCGTCTCGTCAACGACGCTCGTGATGCCGGCATTGTCTGCGTCGTTGCTATGGGCAACGATGGCAGTAAACGTGTGCCGTCTCCTGCAAGCGCTGATGGAGCCATCTCTATCGGTTCTGTGGACGACCGCAATTCTGTGAACCGGACCGACGACATTCTCGCATCATATACCAATTATGGACCACGTCTCGATGATGGAGACGATGATGAATGGGATGAATTGAAGCCGGATATTACTTCATACGGAACCGGTATCACCTCAGCGTCTGCTGCAACAGGGCCTTCCTTCCCGGGGCAACCTGAACGCCCTCTTGCTGACAATGATTATGATTCCAAAGACGGAACCAGCATGGCCACCCCGCTCGTATCTGGAATCGTCGCCACGCTGCTTCAAGCAGATGATACCCTCGAACCCGAGGAGATTCGAAACATTTTGAGGAATTCTTCTGAAGAACGAGGTTCAGCTTCTGAACCAGGTGTGTCCAACCGCTGGAACGACAAATGGGGCTTCGGCTTAGTAGACGCATCCTGTGCTCTTGACCGCGTGCTTGACCGAGCGTGCACTCCCTTCGAAGGCGGAGGAGGTGTCATCGTGGATCCTCCGCCCGGTGGTGATGGCCTAGGGGACGATGTAACCATGTCATCGCCGATCAATCAATCGCTCTACCTCTCAGGCAACACTCTTTCAATTGAAGGGGTGACTGATTTGGATGAAGAAGATTACCTCGAAGTCCAAATTAAAGTTGAGCAGTTTTACGACGACGGTGACAGCACTGAATTAACCAATTGGTTGGGTGCTGACGGCACCGTCGAACAGTGGTATTACGACCTCATTATCGATGATGACTGGATTGACCAAGATGAAGCATATACCTTGGTCTATGCACGTGCACTCAACGCTGCAGGAGACGCCTCAGCGGTTGACGTTCGAATCGTGTATTTGACTCGTCTGTCCATCTCCATTACAGAACCAGGCATTGGAACTGATTTGATTGGTTTTGTTGATTTCAGCGGCATCGTTGAAGGCCCAGAACACGACCGTGTTGAATACAAAATTAACAACGGTGACTGGATTCTCGGCGACACGCTCTCTGAGCAGGATGAAGGAACGCAAAGCTGGTCCTTTACGTGGGACTCTGCAAGTGTTGCTGATGGTTCACATCGAATCAGCGTTCGAACGATCAATGCATCTGAGGTTTCCAGTGATGTGCTGCGGCGAACCTACGAGGTAGACAACCTACCAGCAGCACCTGATTTTGCCTTTTCAGGATCGGTTGAAGTGTATGATGCAGGCCTGCCAGTCAACAATGCAGTTGCTGGAACCGTTCTGGAAGTACGTTTTGGTCTTCGTAACATTGGTGACCTTGATGCTAACGAGGTATTTTTGCAACTCGATGGACCCGGTGATGCTTCCTCAACATACCCCTCGGTGGGCAAGGTATCATCTCTAGAAGAGGGTGAAAGCGTTCGTGCCACACTGTACTGGTGGGCGACAGAAGCTGGCACCCATGAAGTCACCTTGTCCCTTGACCCGTCTCAACAATACGAAGATGCTAACAGGGACAACAATGTCTACACGTTCACGTTCCAAATCGACCCTCGGCCGGTTGAACCCATGCTCCGTTTCTTGGCGGGCTCTTCCCGAACTCAGCCAGAAATACCTGCTCCTGGGACACCCTTTGACATTCAAATCAGATTGGACAACCTCGGTCAGTCCGACGCTACAAGTCTCAACATTGGCCTCGAGCGTTGGTTGGATGACGTTGGTAGTTGGACGCGTATTGATGACAGAAGCATCAACATCGTCCCTGGCTCAAGTACAACATCGGGTTACGCCTTCACACGATTTGCAGACATTGTATACGAACCCGGAAATGTTGCCTACAAGGTAGTGCTCAGCGGGTCAGGTGTCGAACTTGAACACAGTCAATCACGGTTTAATGTGACCGTGGCAGATTTGTATATTGGGGCCAGGGTAGGCGTCTCTTTAGCAACGGGTGAAACACCGGTGGAATTCGTTGGTCTTGAGGATGGAGGACTCCTCTTCACAACCATCGATGGTGAATTGCATGCTCGGACGATCACCTCAACACTCAGCATGCCGGGAGGCGTTGTCATCGAAGAATCATGGGGCGGAGAACTTGCCGTTCATGAGCGTGATGATGGCCTTGTTCAGCTCGCATGGACTCGTCGCACATTGAGTCTTGAAGGCTATGTCCTCACCGATATCGCGATGACCTCAATTTCGGCTGCTGGGAAAACTACTCCGAAGCACTATCACATGCCCGCACTCAAACTCTCCGAAGGTTCCTATTACGGCTTTACTTTTGACCAATATGATGGCACCATGGTCCTCGCAGGATACCATCGTGACCTTTCGACAGGGGGTTCCTGGCAGGACCTCACCTCAATCTTTGTTCTCTCTTCGCCCACTCCTGACCGTGGTCCTTCTTGGGGCAACGCCGTGACTGTCCTTGTTGACATTGACATTCAACCTGCAGACGCCCAACCGCTTGCCGTTGGCCTGGGTGAAGAATATCTTCACATATTTTACCAGGAATACAGGGACGACGTTACTGGATTGGAGCGCGTGGGCCTCATGTACACACACGGGCCTTTGAACGAACCATCTTGGAGCTTCCAGTATTCAATCGGTGATGATGCCACCTCTCCTCAACTCAACGTCCTTGTTGATGATGGCTCAGACCGACTGGTTGGCGCTTGGATTGAAGGGCAGGGGAAAACTGCTACTGTTGCGAGCATCTCAACCGATTCGATTTGGTCAAACGATAACGTGTTTCACACTTCCACACCCGGAGTGACCAGCATCGCTTTGTCTCATCAAGAAGACGGCGTCTATCTCTACCACGATGAGATCAACGTTTACGGACCAATATCGAGAATGGGCCTTATTGCGGATGAAAACGGTGAAGCAACTCCCGGCCTCTCCAACATGCTGTTTGAGGGCTACACCTTCGGTATAGGGGCGATGGGAGATGATACCGTTGTTTGCACGGTGACACCTGCTGGAGTTTATTCGCTGACCAAGGTAGTTTCCTTGGGCAGCTCACAAGACGAAATTAAATCGCCCGGACCCCTCGAAACACTCCTTGAGTATCTCCCCGGAGAATCGGAAGAATTCAAGATTCGCTTATTGGGCATCATCGCCCTCGTCTTTGTATCCTTCTTGGCCTTCGTGATTGTTAGCGTACGACGCTCTCACGCTGAACTGGAGGGATTGGAAGCCGTTCTCACAGAAGAAAAAGATACTGTTGAAATCATGGTCAACGTTGAGTTGGATGAAGGCCCTCTTCTGTTGATTGATGAGAGTGAAGATGAACTGGTCGTCAGTGAATCTACGGTAGCAGTGATTGTCGAAGAGGAAGAGACACTTGCAGAGGAACTCGAAAAGAAACTCGTGGACGGTGAAGGTAACGCCCGTCTTGAACGCCGTATGCAACGCAAACAGCAACGAGAAATGGGCGAAATGGCAGCCGCACTTCAGCAGGGCCTACCCCCTCTTCCTCTGCCAGGACAACTACCCCCGCTCCAAGGCATTCCTCTTCCAGTAACACCGATTCAACCTGCAGTTTTGCCCCTTCCGGATTTGAAGCGTGACGTTCAATGTCCAGAATGCCAAGCAAGTTTCAGTGTGAAGGATTTGATGTTGAAGCGCACCAATTGCCCAGTATGCGGATCAGCCTTTGATTTGTGAGGAATAGAGATGTGCGGAATTTTCGGATACATAGGAAAGAGGTCTGCCATTCCTGTACTGGTCGAAGGTCTACGCCGCCTTGAATATCGGGGCTATGATTCAACGGGCGTTGCCATCCATGATGGGGACAGTATTACGGTGCACAAAACCGTCGGTAAGGTCCAAAATCTTCAATCTATTTTGCCTGAAGAAGTGCCTGGAACAATGGGCATTGCCCATACCAGATGGGCCACTCACGGTGGTGTAACCTTCGTTAATACGCATCCACATGCCTCACACGACGGTAAGATACATCTTGTTCACAATGGAATTATTGAGAATTTCAGGTCACTCTATCGACGTGTTAAATCACATGGCATCGACTGTGTTGGCGAGACTGATTCTGAGGTTCTGGTCCACTTGATGAGTATTGAACTCGCAGCGGGCGCCACGCCACAAGAGGCAGTAGAACGAACCCTCGCCCTTGCTCGCGGGACGTGGGGATTGTCCATCCTCTTCTTAGACCATGACATTCTGATTTGTGCTCGCAACGGTTCACCTCTCATCATCGGCCAAGGCGATGGAGAAATGTTCGTTTCAAGTGACCCGCATCCTCTTTCAGCGCACACCCAACGAGTGGTTTACATGGAAGATGGAGACCTTGCAATTCTCACACGTGACTCCATGAAAATTGTGACGCCGAAGGGTCATTCTGTCGACCCGACGGTCACCGTTCTCGAAGATTCATGGTCGGAATCTGACCTTGGTGACTCGCCCCATTTCATGCACAAGGAAATCTACGAGCAACCCGAAGCGCTTCGTCATTGCATCGCAGGCCGAGTTGACAGAGAGATGGGTTCGGGCCGTTTAGGCGGAATGCGTTTGGGACATTCAACCATGGTTCAAGCGCCTCATGTGAGATTGCTTGGTTGTGGGACAGCAAATATAGCCGCAGAGATTGGTCAGATGCTGATTGAAAAAATGGCACGAATTCCTGCAGTGACACACATCTCCAGTGAATTCCGAAACAACGACCCGGTCATCAATCCGAAAGCCATCTACCTTGCAGTGTCCCAATCTGGGGAGACAGCAGACACAATTTCAGCTGTGAAGGAAATCAAACTAAAGGGCGGCCAAGTATTTGGCGTGGTCAACGTCGTTGGTTCTACCATCGCTCGCCTTTGCGGTCAAGGTGTCTACATCCACTCAGGCCCCGAACAATCCGTGGCGTCAACCAAGGCCTTCACAAATATGGTGGCAGCGTTGACGATCTTTGCAACCCAATTAGGTAGAACTCGCCATCTTTCAAAAGCCAAAGGTCGAGAAATCATTGAACATCTTCAACAAGCACCTCATTTGATGGAATCTTATTTTGAGAATCCCGGTCCCATTGACGAAGCAGTGGCTCTTCTTGCAGAGGCGAAATCGGTCCTCTTCCTGGGCCGTGGACTCTCAGCCCCAGTCGCAAAAGAAGGGGCATTGAAACTCATGGAATTGGCCTACATCCCCTGTCTTGCCTACCCTGCAGGCGAGATGAAACATGGGCCTATCGCCCTGTTAGAGGAGGGCAGCCCGGTAGTCATCGTTGCTCCTAACGACCACTTGAAAGAGAAAACCCTCTCTGCCTTGCACGAATGTCGCGCTCGAGGTGCGAAAATTATTCTCATCCACGAAGAAGGAGACACCATTGCGTCAGAAGGTGATGTTTCGATTGCCGTTCCACCTATCCATCCGTGGTTAACGCCATTGTTGACGGTGGTTCCACTCCAGTTGATTGCCTACAATACCGCACTGCATTTGGGTAAAGACGTCGACCGTCCTCGCAACCTCGCCAAGTCAGTGACTGTCGAGTGATTCAAAGAATTGTGAAGCGCTGTTCTTCAGGCTTCCATGTGAAAGGTTTGTAGCCCAAAATGTGGTTGGTATGTCGCATCTTAACAATACCGAGTTTACGCATAACATCGTCACCATGGCGTTCCATAACGAGATGAACAACGCCGTCTGAAAGATAATCCTCAACACCGTATTCACCGAATTGTTTGTTGTCTTCTCCTGTCATTTCACAGATAAAAAAGGAGGTCAATTCCAATCGTCGAACCGCTTCGAAGAGACGGAAAATTTCATCTCGTGGATTTTCCATCTTGGTTAAGGTGAAAAAGGCCCCAAGAGAGTCAAAGACAAGGAGTTCAAAGCCAATGGATTGGCGGTAGGAAGTCAACTGCTTGATGAGTTGACCCATCCAGTCAACTCTGTTGCTCATGCCTTGTTCGTCAAGTTGAACGCGAAGGTCAGCCAAATCAATGATAGCAATTCGGTTTCGCACACGTGGGTCGTCAACGTTCATTCCCATATTCGCCATGTGTGAGCGGAGCGAATCCTTACCCTGTTCAAGCGTCACGTAGATTCCACTTGTTTCACCGTAGAGGACGGCGTTGTAGAGCATTGAGAAGGTCAGACTTGACTTCATGGCACCCGAGGCACCAGCGACGATGCTGATGTGACCTTGGGGGATACCTCCCTGCATGTTTTCATCCAGGCCTTCGATATGGGTGGGGATTCGTTCCAAGGTTGACATTCGGCTCACTCACGCTTCGCTATACCTTCCGATTCTTCAAGGTCACCCCTGTTCAAGATGAAGCGGAATCTCCTTGACCTGCCGCTCAAAGGAGTATGCATGAAGCTCTGGTTGGCCTCGGCCTCACCTCGTCGGGCTGCTATGTTACTGCCGATGTACCCTTCACTGTACCAAGAAGGTCTTGCTGGTGTTGATGAGTCGCCACCAACCGGCACGGTTGAGTCTCAAGTTCTGAGTATCTGTAAGCGCAAGGCTGCAGCACTCAAGGAATCAAATGAATTTGATGCTATTCTTGTGGCCGATACGATGATCAGCGACCCCGATGACCACTCCCTAAGCATCGGAAAACCCACCGATAAAGCCCATGCAGCGGTGATGCTTCACCGACTTTCTGGACGCCACCACCAAGTTTGGACAGCGACTGGCCTGTATTGGAATGGAAGTTGGACCTTCTGGTGTGAACATGCAGTCGTGGCTTTTCCGGAATTTTCTGATGAGATTCTATCCGAGCTCGTCGAATCTGGTTCATGGAAGGGTAAAGCCGGAGGATATGACCTCCATGGTGCCATGGGAGCGCATGCTCAACTCATCGAGGGTACGGAATCAGTTGTACTCGGTCTTGCTTCTGGGGCCTTGGAGCATCTTGGCGCTCTCGCATCGCTTCTCTAAGACCGCAACAAGGGCGTCAAACCCAATTCGCGCTTCTGCATGTCAACAACGATGTCAAGGCCGGGGATCATCAGTAACTTATCCTCCGTATCAAGTGCGAAAATCTCGACACCCGCCTGGTCTCCCATGTGTTTGAGTTCTCTTCTGCATGCCATTTGGTGACTGTCCATGTGGACAAGAGGGCGGAGGTCAACGATGACAGTATCGCCTTGAACCACTCTCTTGAGAATGGATTGGGTGTGAATCCGTTTCATTTCATCTGGTGCAACGTACCGCAAGGCTTGCGTCGGGACGGGCAAAGGTGGGGATTTGACCATGCCAAGGTCGTGAAACGGCTCACCATCTGGAGTGAGGGGTCCTGTCCATCCAAGAGGGACGGGTCGTAGTCCCGAGCTCTTGGTCGTCACCGTTGCTGGTCTTGGTTTGCTTTCGACACTGACCGTTGGAGCGGCATCAAGAGATACAGGTTGCTCAGCAGGGGTTGCAGCCTGTCGTCGAGGCAAGGGAGCATTCCCCTCGGGGTCGGGTAATCCGAAAAAATGCCACAAATTGACCATGCATGTGCCTCAGAAGTCTAAATCGTCCAATAACGACCTCAACTGGTCTGTGGCAGGGGCGGGAGGTGTTTGTGAAACTATGGGTTGAACGGGGGCTGGTGCTGGCTGATTTGCGGCCAACCACTGCTCACCGTAGTAATTCCACTGTTCCATTGTCCAGCCCGCAGGCAATCCACTTGCTGGCAGGGGTGGTCCGGCATTGTAGGCCGCTTCTTGAGGTGCAGGTGATGCAAGTGTCGGTGCTGCTGAAACGACAGCAGGTGCCACCGCAGCAGGTGCCACTGCAGCAGGTTCAGCAGCAGGTTGCGGCATTTCCATCACAGGTAATCCGCTGCTCATCTGCTGTCCAAAGGAAGAAAAATCATCGTCCTTTGAACTGCCTTGGCGTGTAAAGAGCAGGAAGACAACGAGTCCGACAATCACAAAGCCAAGCACAACAATGGCCAGTGCTGTAGTGGTTCCGACCGATGCACTGATGGTTTCGAAGAACCCTTCAGCAGGTGCTTCTGCAACCAGAATTGTGATCTCGCTTTGTCCCGATTCTCCGTCGTCATCAATGACTGTCAAAACGATGGTCCAGGTTCCGGCAGGAAGGTCTTCGATAATCCATGTTGGACCAGAGAAGTCAACGTCCCCGACCTTTTCTCCGTCAAGGTCAGTATCGAGGTGAGATGCGTCCCACTGGTAGGTAAGAATGGCCTTGTCGCTGGGGGAATCAATGGTTTCAAATCCGCTGATTGTGAGATTATCGCCCTCTGTGAGGTTGTCAAGAGCGAAGTTTTGGTAAGAGATTTCAGGAAGAGGTGCTCTGTTGATGACGCTGATGTTCATCGATTGTTGTGCGCTTTCTCCATCGTCATCGGTCACGGTGACCGTGATCCATTGCATGCCAACACTCGTCCATGATTTTGAAACAGATTGACCCTCCATTTCACAGTCATTGTCCATCACTCCGTCGTTATCAACATCCACATCGCGGTCAAAGTCCCAGCATACCTCGAGGGAATCCTGGTCCGATGCGGTATCCTCAACCGTCACTGAGAGGTTATATTTTGTATCCTCGTCAATGGCTTCGAATACAGGTAGACCTGTCACGGTAGGAGCAACGTTGTGAATCATGACGTTGGCTTGCAGAGGGTCAGAACTCGCACCGTCCGCATCAATAGCACGCACTTGGATGATGTGCGGACCTGCAGTTGGCCATGAAACGGGCTCTGAGGAACTGATGCCAACGCTGGTGATGGTCCAATCTTGGTCTTCGACAGATGGGTACCATTCAATGATGAGCGTTCCAGCATCGTTGGCCGAATCGGTAGCCGTGGCGCGCAAGAGAGCAACCTCATCCTCATTCAGATGCCAGGTGCCGTTCTCATCGAGAAGGAGTTCTTGTCCACCTTGCCACAGCTGAGGATAGTCTAATGTCGGAGCAATGTTAAGAACATCAATGGATGAATAAACGGTGGTTTTAGCCCCATCATCGTCTGTAGCAACGGCAGTAATATTCACAGGACCTTCAAACATTGGCGTAAAGGTGCAGGTAGGTTGTGTCAATCCCTCGTTACAGTCGAGGGTTGGCCACGCTATGGACACTTGTTGGCCGGAGGGCGAGGATGTGTCAACATCGAGAATATCAACCGCCTCAACGGTGACGGTAGATTCAACAAAGACCGATTCTGGGTGTGTGATATTGAACGCTGGTGGCCGATTGAGAACGATGACTTCCATTTGAACTTCGTCCGTATCCAATTCCTCGTCAACGATGAGAACTTTGACCGTCCATGAGCCACTGTTTGACCAATTCCACTGCGTCCAGCAACCTGGAGCCTCGATAACGTCGACGAGGCCGAGGCGAGACTCGATTTCAAAGACACAATCTACTGAACCTCCGTCCTCGTCAAAGCTTGCGGTAGCGTTCAAAGTCACATTTTCAAAGGTGTATTTCCCTTCATCAACCACCAAATCTCCAGTAGGTGCACGTCCAATAAACACGGTGAGTGTTGCATCGTTGTTGCTACGGTTTGCATCTGCTGTTACATTTTGGTCGGGGTCAACGGTGAATTGCATGGTTTTGAATCCGACAGCCAACGTTTCAGGGACTGTCCAACTAACCTGTACTCGCTGCTCGCTGTAGGGTTCAATGGCTGGAATCACAGCACGGATGGTCGACTCATCGGGTGTCTGAATTTCCATGTGTGTGGGCGGTGAAGTCAGTACGCCACGGTTTTGAGCCGGTAGTGAGAAGGAAATGGAATCGCCGGGGAGGGCATTGAATCCAATCGATGAACTGAGAGTTGTTGTGACGCCATTTCTGGTTCGTTCAACGATGGCAGAATTCGCCTGTGCGACAAGATCAATTCCGACGACGCTCAAATCAACAACGACGGTCGTGGCACCAACGATTTTGTTGGCAGGGTCATAGACTACCACTCCGTTGCTGGTGTGGTCATCACTGCTGGGCGTGTCATCAATTTCAGTGGAGACGTTGAGCGGGACTTGGGCAAGCCCGTTGTTGTCCGTGGTCGGATTGTGAATGGTGTCCGCTAATTCATATCTCAGCTGGAGGTTTGTGTTCTTAATCGGTATTGATGGTGAGCCTGCAATGGAATAATCGATTGATAGTTGCTCCATTGAATCGGGAAGAGTCGCGGAATAAGCGGTATAAACCTCAATCTGTGTATTTCGGCCTCCGGGCGAGGAACTCGCAACGACACTGTTGGAATCCGTGGGATTGTAGGTCTTGAGAATCCAGTCGATGGTAAACCCAGCCGAGTTAATGATGCGGTTCCAGACACTTCCACGCACGGCAGGGCAGTACCAGTTGAATCCAGTATTTACGCCAGTTTCATTCCACTCTGCAATCTTGTAGGAATCGTCACAACCCGTGTATTGGGGGCTTGCTCCGTCTTCAACAGGGGCTTCATTCTTGATGACTTGCCAAGAATTGTTTTCATCTTCTTCTGAGTCGAACTCTGAGGGGTCGAAGTAATCAGAGGAACCTGTGACTTCAGTTTCCGCGGTGAAGGGCATGTACCATTGGTCTCCGTTTCTCAACGGGAAGTCATGACGCTCTTTGGCCGGAGTATAGGTGTTATCAAAGGTCACAACGCCCAAATTTTGGTTGAGGAATCCAAGGTTCAAGGGTGCGAAGTTCACGTCGAGCGTGAAGTCGCTCGTGATGGTTGCTAGGTCCCGTGCCCGCAGGATATCAACACCCTCGTAATCAATTGTCAATCGGCCGGTGACCCCTTCGAGTGTAGCGCCACTGTTACCTGAACTGAAACTTCCGTCAATTTCAATTTCATATGCCAATACGGTGTCTCCGTTTGTATCGGTCTCGTAAAAGATGTCGGTCACTTCGTTGCTCGTATCTCCGGTGAGTGTATTGAGGGAAGCTGAAACATTGGCCTGTGCGAGGAGTTGAGCCACGTCAAATTTCGTATCGTAGACCCATCGGTCCCCAATACGGTGCGTAGGAACGTCGACGACTCCAGTCGCTCCGCTTTGTGTTTCACGTATCGCTTGTTCATCTTCAAGTTGGATGGATGATTCAACCATGGCCATGGCTGAGGTCATCACGAAGAGTGCGACGAGGAGGACTGCCTTCACGGAGGCTCTGTTCATGAACGGAGGTGGATGTTCTGCTACAAAAGAGAATGTCCCTCGTCGTATCAATTCTCTTGGGAATCTAACCACTGTTGCCCGTAGTATGTCCACTGTTCAGTGGTCCATCCTTCTGGCAATCCTTCCTCTGGTACAGGAGGTGGTCCCTGATTTGGATTGCCGAGTGAATTGGAGTCGAAGAGGTAGCCCGGTGGGGGACCTTCCGGTCGCTTGCGGCTTACATGGTCATCGCGGTTTTCTTGCTGTTCTCCCGCAAGAGCGGTTGACACTTGGTCCCAGACATCGGTTTCTTCTGCTTTGGGTCGCTTGCGACGAGTCAGCAGCGTCAGGATGAGTAGAAGGGTGATGAGCAGACCGATTTGAGCAACAGGGTTTGCCTCCTCACCAACCAAGGTGGCACCCATGTTTTCCAAAGGTGTGCGGTCTGCAGGTAAAATAGCGAAGGTGATGACCTTGGAGCCGGGTCGTTCAGGATCTTCATCCCATGCCATGACTCGCACAGATTGAACGCCTTCTGTTCGGAAGGTATACGTCACCGTTTTACCCACAAGGTCAGCATCATTATCGGTGATTCCATCCTCGTTGCTATCGTCGTTGATATCAATATCCCACACCACAGTGAGACCTTGGATATCATTGAGAGCATCGATGGTCGAACTTGCATCCAGAAGACAGGGCTCGTAGGCGGTGCACTTCATAGCCGTCGTTCGGACGATTGGGGGCGTGTTGAGGACTTGAACGATCAAGACTTCACTGGTGTGGGCTCCGTCGTTATCTGTGACGTGGTAGACCAGCTTGTGGGTGCCGCTTCGATTCCAGGAAATAGTGAGGTTATCGCCAACAACATCACAGTCATCGTCAGCACTGCCGATGTCATTGGAATCCATGCTTGGGTCAATATCCCAGCATTTGACCAGTGTTTCAGCATCTGAGGGTGTATCCGTTGCCGAACCTGAAACGCTGATGGTCTGCCCTTCGGCTATTGGCAATACGGATGGAATGGGGTCGATGACGGGTGGCACATTTCGCACGCTGACCCAACGTTCCTCAACACCGCTGGTTGCCCCCTCGCTATCGGTAACTTCCAAACGCATTTTGTGAAGTCCTGCCTCGTGCCACACCATGTCAAATTCTGAAGTACGGCCGTCAAAGACACGAATGAGGGAAGGTTGGGCATCATCAGGCCACCAGGTATGAGTGAGGTCCTCAATATCATCGACTGAGTCTTGGGCTTGACCTCGTACGCTCACATCTTGGTCTTCGTCGACGTGCCACGTATTCTGTGCGTCCATGATGACTGGACCGTTACCATCGACGAGCTGGATATTGATACTGTGGGGTTGGATGTTGGTAAAGCGGACGTCAAAGGTCGCACTGGCTGTTGCCCTGTCATCGTCAGTCCCGATTGCAGTGAACGTTTTCCAGCCCTCCGAGGTTGATGTGGTCGTGCACACACGTGTGTAGTATCCCTCCTTGCAGTTGGCCCCTGGCCAATATATGTCAACAACGCCCGGCCAGACTTCTTCAGAGTCAGAGTCGTTACCGTAAGCGTAGAGCGTGATGGGTGATTCGACCTTTGCTTCTGTTCGCTGACTTCGGACTTCAATTTGAGGTGCTCTGTTGGCAACACTCACATTCAGCATGATAACGGTCTGGTCTCGTTCTTCATCCTCAACGGTAAGTTCGATTGGATAGGTGCCATCATCGATCCATGTGTAATTGAGAAGGCATGAGGGAGAAACAATTCGTTCGTAGTCCCAAGTTCGGGTACCATCGTCAAACGGGATGTAAAATTCGCATGAAACATCTCCTCCATCTTCATCATAACTTTCACTCGCATCGATGAAAATGTTCTCTCGTGTGAGTCCAGAAACTTCTGTGGCCACGGGAGTTGGCAGCCGTCCGACAAAGAGTTCAATGCTACCAAGGTTGTTCTGCAGGTTTGCATCAGCAACGTTTACACCGCTTATATCTGCCTCCCATAGGAGTTGCAGTGACCCGATAGGAGTCTCAAGTGGCACCTCCCAAATTCCTTGCTCTTTGTGGGATTGGTATGTTTGGAGAGCAGGAAGTTGAAGGGTGCTGGTCACGCCATCAGGGGTCGTGATACGTGCATCGGTCGCAGCGGAGGTTGTAATGCCCCGGTTGTTGAACGACACCTCGAAATCAAGGAGATCACCAGGCAAGACATTGTATCCCGAAAGTGCGTTAAGTGGCGTCATGACACAGAGGTCAAGTGTACACCTGGTTCGCAAAATTTCAGCAGATTCCTCGTCTGCAAAGACATCTAAACCCACCAGATATTCATCGAGAGTCACGGTGGATGCTCCGACGTAATTGCCTGATTTGGCAACCAAGCCATGACTGGCATAATCCAGTTGAGTTGCAGATGAATCCAGAGCGTCGCCGATGTCCATGGTAGTCCATGCGCTCCCGTTGGCTGCGGTGGTGAGCGATGCAAGGAATCCCTCCACTTCGTGATGGAGGTCGAGTGAAAGTCCTGCTGGGTTAGAAAAGCATGACGACGACGCATTAACCCAGACTCCCATCGGGGTGTTGAGGGCAGTAATGCTTCGTTCAGGGACGACTTCAAGGCATTCAGAGCGGGTGCCAGGGTTGGTGTATGATTGAACACCAGTCGCTCCCACTGGGTCGTAGCGTTTGAGTTTGAAATCGATGGTGAGGCCGATATCGTCAGCTGTATGGAGCCAGGCGTAGTTGCGAACTTCTGGGCAATACCAGCGGTAGCCCTCTGAGATTCCATCGCTGTTGAAGGATGTCATTTCGTAGGATTCATTGCACCCACCGTAGTCGATTGTTTGTCCAATGCTGTTGGATGGCCTTCCGACATCCGAAACGACCCAGGTAGTGGTATTGGTGTCGGTTTCGGGAGGTGGGAATGGCGTGATGTAATCGCTCTGTCCCGACCATTGAGAATACGATGTGGTCGTTGTCGTCCATCGCTCGTCAATGCGAATCGGGAAATCATAATTTTCGTTGACGGGTGAATATGTTGTGGTGATCGTGATGTCGCCAAGGAGTTGCTCGAGGAAGGAAATCCCACTTGGAACGAATCGGATGTACAAGTCCAACTCGCTTCGAATGGGTGAAAGGTCACTCACTCGGAGGTATTCAGTTTGCGTAAATTGAATGTAGACGTTACCCGCATATCCTTCAAGAGAAACTCCTGATTTGTCAAAATTTGCCGAAGTGCGAAGGGTGTAGGCAAGCACGGACATATTGTCCACATTCTGCATTGAAATTCCCGTCACTTCAACAGTGGTGTCACCTTGAATTTCACCAACTGTTGCTTGGACACCCGTGTCAGTAACCAGAATGGTTGGGTCAAAGGTTCCAGCGTAGATCCATCGGTCACCGATGCGCCATGTGGGTACGTCGGATACGCCGGGGTCTTGACCCGAATTTAAGGCGACGAGGGGCGTTTCCTCCAAGACAGGATGGCTGGCGGGGACGAGGCTAAGAAGCAGTAAAAAAACGAGGCTGGTGGCGGCGAGGCCACCTCCACGGCTGCTTCCCATGCTGAAGGCAGGTCGGAAGGGGGACATCAAGACTTCTCCTTACGGAGAAGCCGGTCTTCACCCTCAAAGAAGGTCAGCGAGTTCGTCCTTGATGATCTCAACTGCTTCGAGAATCTCGTCCTTGTGACGAGCGCCAGTGATGACCATTTTTCCTGAACCGAAGATAAGGCAGACAACCTTTGGGTCGTCGAGTCGGTAGATGAGGCCTGGGAATTGTTCTGGCTCATATTCGACCTTGTCAAAGGGCAGGTGGAAGGTAAGGTGGTTAAGATTCAGTTTACGGGGGACGCCTGCTTGAGGCTCGCCTGTAAATTTGTCAACACCGTCGTAGTCTTCAGGGTAATGGAGGGCGTAGGTAGCAACCATGTTTTGGACTTCGATGGTGACATCTTTGAGGTCCCAGGTTTCAATGCCAGCAGCGCGCAAATCCTTGATCATGCGGTCAATACCCGTATGGATGTTGTCTTCGTCCTTTCCACCAGTGCACACAGCACGGCCGGAGCGGAACATTAGGATGGCGAGTTTAGGTTCGGTGACACGGTAGACGACACCAGGGAATTGCTCAGGTTCGTATTCGCAATTGAGTTGAATCGCAATGTCGGGGAGGTCAAGTTCTTCGGCAACACGGGTGCTGGCGACGACGTTTACTACAGTAAGGCGTTCTTCATCGGTGGTCATATAAAGACGCAAATACATTTACTATATAAAAGGAATTTCTGCAGCAAATGTCAACTCTCCGGCAAAACATGCCTCAATCAGTCCCTGCTCCAGCGTTCCCTATACGGGATACGAGGGTGCGTCCACCTGCCAATTCAATGGCTTCAGCAGTCTCTTTCGGTTGACGAGTTAGTGCCACCATGCACCCGCCTCCGCCAGCTCCGGTTAACTTGACGCCCAGCGAGGTCGGGAGTGCTGCTTGGATGAGGTCCTCAAGTTCGTATGATGAAACGCCAAGATTTCGTAGCAGAACATGATTCTCACTCATGGCGTGGCCAACAGCGGTGTAATCACCTCGCTTCAGCGCATCAAGGCCACGTCGAGAAATAGTTCCCATGGCCTTGATTTCTTGCATTCGTTCTGGTGATTCTTCCAAGGCTGAGGCAACCAAGGCAACCTGTGCAGATGTCGGGGCGTGAATGCCGGTATTGCCGAGGACGAGGTAGATGTCGTCATCCCGTTTCAAATCAAGACTGTGAACCTCCCAAACTCGTTCCCCTGTAGGGACTGCCAATGTACGGGTGTAAAGCCACGTGCAGAACTCCTCCTTCTTGTCTGAGAGGACAACAATGCCTCCTTCAGTGCTCGTTGAGGTGTCAAGAGGTGACGCTAATCCGCCTTGGGCTTGTGCTTCGGCTTGGTGTGCGAGCGTACTCAATGCCTCGTTCGTGAAGTCCTGCTGTTGAGTCAAGGCGGCAAAGGCACGACCTACGGCCGCACTGAGCGCAGCACTTGAACCAAGTCCGGAGGCCCGAGGAATATCACTGCTGATGTGAATCGACATTGGGGGTATTGAGTCGTCGAGGAGAGCGGTTTTGAGAGCGACGATATGGGGATGCCGATCCGGATGAAGGGGGCTGCCTCCAACGCTCCATGTCTTTGAGGGTCTGAGTTGAACATGAAGGCGTTGTTCGAGTGCGACCGCTACGGCAGGCTCGCCATAGACGACCGCGTGCTCGCCGAAAAGAATGCATTTGGCGGGGGCACTCGCCTTCTGTGGTCCTGCTTCAACCCCCATGACACGAACACGGGCTTGGCCTTCATATTCCTTCTCACAGGAAGGTGAATTTCCGTTGGTTTTTGACGGTGGTTTCAAAGTGCGTCTCCGCTTGGACAGAACAACGCCCCTGTGCGTTCTTGGTGAAAACGATGGAACACCCTCTGTTTATGGATTATGGTCCGCTACCTGGCTGGGTCCTCCTGCTCGTTCTCTTCGGCGTTTCAGGAGGATTTTTTCTCTATCAAGTTGTGAAAGCCAGTCGCTTGGTCCTCAAAGGCAAGCCCGAGAATCGATTTGATAACTGGGGCACACGAATCAAAGAAGTTCTCACCGGATGGCTCGGTCAGAAGAAAGTTCTGAGAGACCGTGTGGCAGGTGGTATCCACGTGCTCATGTTTTGGGGTTTCCTCATGCTTTCAACCGATATGTTTGACCTCGCTACCGGCAACCAATTCTCACAAAAGGTACTACCTGAAGTGATGCGTGGTCCCTGGAATTTGATTGTAGAAACTGGTTACGCCATCGCCTTTGTCGGTTGTGTTGCAGCCTTACTGCGACGTGTGGTGTTCACTCCAGAGAAACTCAAGGGTAAATCTCAACTGGAAGGCAACGTCATTCTTTTGCTCATCATGACCATCACGACCACCTCCTTCGTTGTGGAGGCAGGAGAATCAACCATCTCAAGCACATGGGAGCCGATTGGATACTGGGTGTATGCGACCCTCGTTCCAAGTACCACTCTTGTCGTTGCAGCCTATTGGGCGCACATGGTGGCCATCTCGGTCTTCCTTTTCTTAATTCCACTCTCCAAACACATGCACTTGGTGATGGCCTTCCCCAATGTGTTCTTCCACGACCTTAGGCCCATGGCTACCATGGAGCCTCTCGCACGTGGAGCGGACGGCAAAGCAGTCTTGTTGGACGAACTCGACATCGACTCCTTTGGAGCCGTGAACTATACCGACTTCACCTGGCGTGATCTCATCGACGGATGGGCTTGTACCTCCTGTGCCCGCTGTCAAGACGTTTGCCCTGCCTATGCAAGCGGTAAAGCGCTGAACCCCATGGAAATCATTCACGATGTCCGTCATTATGCCAACGATAACGCCAGCACCCTCCTCGCCGGAGAAACTCCAGAAGAAGACATCATTGCACGCTTCGGTGAAGATGCAATTTGGGCGTGCACAACCTGCCACGCATGCGTTGAAGCATGTCCTATTTACATCGACCACGTGCCCAAACTCACAGACGCTCGCCGCCACCTCATGATGGAACGAATGGAATTCGACGCAAGTGTTGAGGACACGGTCATGCCTCTAATGGCGACCATCGAGAATCTTGAATCCGATTCAAATCCATACGGCTTGCCTTCCCATGAACGAGGTGATTGGGCGGAGGGACTGGATGTAAAAGTGGCTGAACCTGCTGAATACATCTACTTCGCAGGCTGCGCTGCCTCCTTTGACGAGCGCAATAAGAAAGTGGCACGAGATACCATCAGCATCATGAAAGAAGCGGGTCTTGATGTCGGTATTCTCGGCATGCAAGAAGGCTGCAGTGGAGACGCTGCACGGCGTGCTGGTAACGAATACCTGTTCCAAATGCTTGCCGAAACCAATTTAGCCACCTTTGAGGAGATTGGGGTCAAGAAAGTCGTTGCTTCATGCCCGCACTGTTTCCATACGCTCGGAAAGGAGTACAAAGACTACGGTGGGGAAGACATTGAAGTCATGCACCATTCGCAACTCATCAACCATCTGCAACAAGAAGGCAAGTTACCCGAACCAGCCCATGACGGCAGTGTGACCTATCACGACCCGTGCTACCTTGGCCGCATTGGCGGTGAGCTCGACGCTCCTCGTGACGCTATTGGTGGCGTCGATGTTGAAGCGGAGAGACACGGTAAGGATTCATTCTGTTGTGGCGCCGGTGGGGCTCAAATGTGGATGGAAGAGCACGTCGACGATGGATACGACCGTGTCAACGTCATCCGCTCCAAGGAACTCGCTGAAACAGGAGCTGACACCGTCGCTGTTGGCTGTCCTTTCTGTTCAACCATGGTGACCGACGGGTTGAGTGCTATCGGTTCTGAGATGGAAGTCAAGGACATTGCTGAATTGGTTTGGGAACAAATCAAAGCCAACGATGCAAAAATAGAGGCTAAGAAAGCCGAAACGTCCGAAGCAGTTGAAGCATGAGCGTGGTTGCCTTGAGCAGGCTTTCGCAAACGAACCTGCTCGACTGGTATGATGAACACAAGCGCGACCTTCCTTGGCGAAACACCAACGACCCTTGGGCGATTTTACTGAGCGAAATACTTCTTCAGCAAACTCAGGTCAGTCGCGGAATTGTCTACTGGCAACGAATGATTGAAACATTTCCAACGATTGAGTCAATGGCGAATTCTCACGTTGACAAGGTGCTCAAAGCATGGGAGGGCGCAGGCTACTACAGCAGGGCAAGGCGCCTTCATGCATTGAGTCAATTGGTTATGCTTCCATCATCAGAGGGTGGCTTTGATGGGTCCCTCCCGTCATCACACGAATCTCTCTTGTCGCTTCCTGGAATCGGGCCGTATACCTCTGCAGCGGTCGCAAGTATTGCATTTGGTCAACCCTTTGCTTGTGTTGACGGGAATATCAAGCGGGTCATGGCGAGGCAACAGCGGGTGTCGGAACCGTCGACAAAGGACCTTCAATCATGGGCCGACGAGCATTTGGTTCGACAGAGGCCTGGTGATTGGAATCAAGCCCTCATGGAACTTGGAGCGACCGTATGTACTCCACAAAAACCTCAGTGTCACCGCTGTCCAATCCAATCTTCCTGTGAGGGAAAAGACACACCTACGGCTTATCCTATACCCAAGAAAACCACTGTCAAAAAAGCCACGCTATGGACGTGTGTTGAATTTGACCGTCAGGGCAACCCAATCATCTCGCAACGAAAGCCAGATGGTTTGTTCGGAGGTTTGTGGGGGCCTCAACTCCATGAAGGAGAGGTTCCAGATATGAAGTCAGAACAGATGTTCGTTGGAACTGTTGAACACAAATTGAGCCATCGCTCCTTGACGGTTCATGTGTATATGTCGACTCGGTTGAGTTCCCAAGTAGGTCGCCACCCGTCTGGGGTTGCCATGTCCGTGTTGGATCAAAAAATCATTGAAATCGTTCGAAAATCTGGTCATGAACAGACCTCTTTTGGCAAGAAGGATGATATGGCTCACCGCTGACCGTCACATGTGGAATGGGCGGTTCTTGGGTATCTGCTCACTCTTCTCGTAGTTGGAATGGCTGTTCCCGGGCCCAGTAATTCCACGTGTGCTGCACACGCATCTGTCCACGGACGACGCTCGAACATCCCCTTAATCATCGGACTCGGAGTTGGATTTTTTTGTGTCAACGTCATTTGTGGCTTAGCAGTTAATCTTTTTGAGCCAGAAAGTTTTGTTGGAAAGACACTCCATTATCTCGGTTCTTTTCTCATGATTCTTCTCGCAATATTGCTTATTTTTGTCGCACGTTCAAAACGAACGGTGAATATTGCTGAAACGATTCCTCGGCTCGGATTCAAGACCGGAATTTCCATTCAAATCGTCAATACGAAGCAATGGATGATCATTTTTTCCCTGATGTCTGTCTTCCTTGCGGAATTCGAATCATCCCCCGGAGGTATCCCAGGAGGAGTTGGAGGTACACTCGCCATAGCGACCATCAACACCACTTCTGGGTTTCTAGCAATGGCAGTTTGGACCAATGTTGGGCATCATGTCCAACATCGCTTTTCAGATCCAAAATTTGGAAGGATTGTGATTTTAGGTCTCGGTATCATCTTGCTGATCCTGAGTGTTTTGATACTTCTCAGATACCACTTTTCGAACTGATTGCTCTCGATTGAGGTTCAGGAACCTTCATTCCAACCAGTGAGTGGGTCAAAAACGGCGGTTTCAGTTTCATCCCAGGTGTTTTGAATCAGTGTCAAGTTCTCACGTTTTCCAATCTCAACTTGGTGGACGTAACCTTGAGAATTAACGTAGACTGCATGAGGGATACCATAGACTCCAACTTCTTCAGCGAGGGTCGGGTTGAGGAGTATTGGGCGGTCAAGGGTTCGGTTTAGATTGGTCTCGAGTTGTTCATGCCACTCTGTCATATTGGCGTATTCCTCATTTGCATCTTTTGAGAAGATGACGAGCTGCCCTGCTGGAATGACCTGTTCGTAAGCATTGATGGTTGCCTCACAATGGGTGCACCAAGGCGTGGAAAAATAAGCCATGTAGGATGTATTCTCCAATGCGGTATGATTCAATGATTCGTTCAGGTGCGTAGTGCCCTTCCAATCAGGAAAGGATGTAACCGAGAATTGAGGTTCTTCTTCGGCAGGTAGGGGTTCAGCATCTGGAGACGTACACCCTGCCAGGACCAACATCATGACGAGGCACACAAGAAACGAGCGTTGTAAGTACGTTGTTGGCACCGGTTTACCATCTCATGCGGGGTCTTATCATGATTCCTCAGGCAGGGAATCGGTGCGTGACGAATCGTGATTCTCACCGCTCTTTTCTGAGTGTTGTTTGACGAGGTCGTAATGGAAGGATGCCAAACAAACCATCAGTCCTGCTACGAGAATATATTCTGCAGGAGCGGCAATATCAATGCCTGATTGAGCACGGTCGAGGAATTCTTCAAGGGTCATACCTGTGGAATCAAAGCTGTTCGCTACCGGTTGAAAAGCGGCAATCATGATGACAAAGCCAAGAAATGCCATGGCAAAACCCGTGGTTCGAAAACGGTGCCCCATCGGAGCGGCAAAGGCGCCCAAAGAGGGAATGGCCAACATCGCCCACAAGACACCTCCCCCAAATGCAAACATAGCGGTGAGGATGTGAGGGTCGATGAAATCGTACATGTCAAAATGAGCCACGAGTATGGCGTTAAGGCTTGAAAATATCCCGATTAAGGACGCAATGAACCAAAGCCTTGGTCGTTGCGCATCAAGGGCATGATAGAGGTGCCACGCGAAGGCCATCTGGCACAGGCCACCGAGGGTTAATCCCCAACTGAAGACATGGTCTTGGAGTCCATAATTATCTGTCTCGGAGATGAAAAATGGTACGTCTCTCGGATCCCCCAAAAGATGGAGCAAGGAAGAAACGATGACGGTGAGCGTTGGAATGCTCCAACTCAGACGGGCTAAGAGCAGCCCGTTTTGGTGGCTCAAAGGAAGGCGTCGACCGTATCTTGGATACATGTGTCAAAATCCTCCCACTCCATACCGAGCACCCTCTCGGCCTTTTCACTCGAATAATTGGTGTCTCCCGTCATCAAATTGCGAGCCACCGCTCGCGTTAGGTAACGGTTCTTGCCAAAGAGCCCCCCCAGCCAGTCTTGGAATACGGCCACCGGGACAAGTATGTTGGGAAGGGCTCGGCGTGGTGATTTTGTAGTGGGATTCAGGTCACGGATTCGTCGGCAAATCGCCGAGAGCGTCAGGTTGGCGTGAGGTGCGAGAATGAATCGTCCCTCAGCCTCGTCCACCTCAAAGGCACGTCGATGAGCACGAGCAACATCACGAACATGGACCACTGCCATCGGGAATTTTGGTGCAATTGGATAACTGCCTTTGATAGCATCATCAAAGAAATTGACACTTGGGGTTGGGCGGACGAAGCCTCCACCCAGAACTGCGGTAGGGTTGATGACGCGTAGGTCCAATTGCAGTTCTTTAGCCAACCTCCAAGCGAGTCGTTCAGATTGTGTTTTAGCCGTACTGTAAGGTAATGACGTGTCCTTATTCCATTGCTCTTCCGCCTTCAATACCCCTTTGGGTGAAGTGCCAACAGCGGCAGTGCTTGAGGTATACACAACCCGCGTGATTCCACATTCTTTGGCAGCATGTAAGAGGTGGGTCGTTCCTTTGTTGGCGGTGTCAAGAATGAGTTCTGCGTTGCCTTGTGTAGAATAGACGGTTGCGGTATGGAACAGGCCGTCACAGTCGCTGAGGAGTTGAGTCCAGCCATCGGCATCCAGGACATCACCCTCGACCAGTTCAAGGCGGTCCTCGCATCCCAGGTCCTTTGCATGTTGGCGGACATGAGCGGTCTTTTCCGGGTTGTTGAGGTCGCGAACCGAGCCTCGCACAGCATAGCCGTGTTCAAGCAAATCCCGAACGATATGGTTGCCGATGTGTCCGTTGACACCCGTGACAAAAATCCGCCCTGTCGTAGCGTCCGCCATATGGACTGGCCAACGGCGGGTCCCGTATGAACCTTCAAGTGGGATACCTCCAACGGTGCGTTGTATCCCATGCCAATCCGCGTCCATGATACCCGTCGGCGAGAAAAAGTGGACTTCACGACCCTTGAGCCGGGTAAGGTTTCGATGTATGTCTGTGGTGTCACCGTTTACGACCGATGTCACTTGGGGCATGCACGATGTTACTTGGCCTTTGATTTGATTCATCGTTGGCTAGAAGTCAGTGGATATGACGTGAATTACGTTCAAAACTTCACTGATATTGACGATAAAATCATTCAACGGGCGAGTGATATTAACGGGGACTGGAAAGCCTTGGTTGACCAAAACATCGAAGGCTATTACGAAGATATGGACGCACTGAACATTCTACGAGCAGACCATTACCCTCGCTGCACTGAATATGTTGACGATATGATTCGAATCACTGAGGACTTGATCGAGAAGAACAACGCCTACGTTGCCGACGATGGCGTCTACTTCCACGTAGATTCAGCGCCAGAGAAATTTGGTCAATTAACTGGCCAATCCATCGAGGCTGTACGTTCAGGAGCGGGAGGGCGCGTTGACCGTACGGGTTCAAGCAAGCGAGATCACAAGGACTTTGCATTGTGGAAAGCGGCCAAACCTGGTGAGCCCACTTGGGATTCACCTTGGGGGCCAGGACGCCCAGGTTGGCACATTGAATGTACTGCGATGTCACTGGATTACTTTGACCGTGAATTTGACATCCACGGAGGAGGACACGACCTTCGCTTCCCACACCATGAGGCTGAAATCTTCCAAGGGGAATGCCATACNGGCCATTCACCCGTCGTCCATCATTGGTTGCACAACGGCTTCGTGAACATTGATGGAGAAAAGATGAGCAAGTCATTGGGTAATTTCTGGACCATCCGAGAGATCTTGGAAAAGGTCGACGCCATGGTTCTCCGTTTCGCTCTCATCAACGCACATTACCGCTCACCTATTGACATGAATGAAAGTTTACTGAACGATGCCGAGCGAAATTACAACCGACTTCTCACCTGCTACGTCGCTGCGCTCAAAGCCTTGACAAATCCGGACCCTGTACCTCTTCCGCCCGCAGACATCACCTCTACACAACCTCTTGTGAAATCTCTCGGACTGCTTGAAAAAATGGCAGAGGGCTTTGCTCGGGCCATGGATGATGATTTCAATTCGAGAGAAGGTGTTGCGAAGGTCCTCGGAATGGTCCGAGAGATCAGCCGCGGACTTCAAAGCGGTCTTGATGAAGCAGACATGAATGCGTTCGCACATTACGGCGTCGACCTTCTTGAGGAAACGGCAGGACGGGTCTTGGGCGTTCTCCCTACTCGTGAAATCGCCTTGGCTGAACCAGAAGAAGACCCTCGCCGTGCAGCCATTGCGGACCAAGTGGAAGCACTCTTGCTTCGTCGTGGTGAGGCGAGAACCGCAAAAGATTGGCCCCAAGCAGACGCCATTCGAGACGAGCTCGTCGCTCTAGGTGTCGTTGTTACAGATACAGCAAGCGGCCCACAGTGGGACCTCGCCTGATCACTCTTCTTCGCCAACCTGGCCTGATGGAGGCACCAAAGGCGGTAACTCTGGCACAAAGGATTCGTTTTCTGCCTCAGTCTGCTCATCCCACATTTTTTCGATGCGAACTTCAGCGGCAAGGGCATCTTCTCCACCCTTTGAGACGAAGTAGAGGGCGACGAGGAGGACGACGACAATTCCAAAGAAGAGGAGGAGTGCGTTTTGCCTCGTTACTTCTTCTTCTGATTGAGCATCATCAAGGGGGTTGTTGATGGCAGAGTTGGCATCATCATCATTTGTGGTATCGTCGGTGTTGTCCGTGGTATCGCCAGTGTTGCCTGTGGTATCACCAGTGTTGCCTGTGGTATCACCAGTGTTGCCTGTGGTATCACCAGTGTTGCCTGTGGTATCGCACGGAAGTGCAGTTCCGTCCGCACACGTTTCCTCGGGCGCCTCAATGACGTCAAAGGTGGTAACTGGCGGAAGGTTTTCACTTCGGTCGTAATAACGGTCGTAAAGCATCGACATGTCCCATTGTGAATTCGCTGTGGATGAGGTGTTGAGCACGTTGAAGTAACGCTCATCACCATAGGTATACCAAGGGTCAAGTCCTACTTCACTCATGCCTGATGTGACGCTGCTGAAATCGCTAGCATCACCAAATGCGGCTGACATTTCATCTGCGTCAAAGCGCATGGCCATGGTGAGGTTTTCGGTGATTGATGCCCATGTCTGAGCACCTTCGGGAGCCGACAGGAAAGTGACGTCGAGCGCCTTGTCAAAGTTGCCAGCGGGTTCGTGGTCGGTGCCCTTGAGAGCAGTCATGATGTCGGTATCACCGTAGATCGGTATGCCACCAACAATCGACAGACGAACATCAGGGTCAACGGCGTTGATGAGATTGCGGTATGGGTCTGCGTGAATGTTGTCGATAACGACAATGTCTGCTGCCATATCTCGGGAAAGTGTGCCGACCTCATTCTGCCAGTTGGTAGCCTCAGCGGCTCCGGAGGTTACCATTTCCACCATTTCGTAATCAGTGAAGATGTCTCCGAGTTTTTCATCATCCCACATGTCAGCAACTTTGAGTTCATGGAGCGGTGATTTTGAGCCAGAGGGCGCCCAATCTGGTGCCAGCGTGATGTGCACTCCAGCAGCCTTGGCCGCTGCGACATCAGCAGTTTGACCGTAGAGCAAGAGGTTGGAGAGTGGTGACCAGACCAAGGTTGATTGTGCAGCAGCCATCTGTGTGAATTCATTAGCAGTCAAGGCTACACCGTGAATCAACACAAGTTCTCCGACGAGGAGGTTATTTTGCACAAGGATGTCAAATTCTCCACGACTGCGTTCATCCACGCCTTCTGCGATGTGAACAAACCACGCATCAAGTTCTCCGCTAGCATTTCCATTTTTGATGTGGTTGCCGACGTAATCAGAGGTAAGTTCCGTAACTTTGGTGTGAATTTCATCCCTGCCAAAATTGTAATCTTCGATATTGCGGGAAAGAATGGTTGCGTAACTGTCGTCAGGATTGCTTGGGCCGCCTTGTGCTGCCGTTGTACCTCCAACGATGGATTTCATTTCGATGTATTTCATGGCTTGAGATTCCATGTTCCAGTAGGGACCAGAGTGCACCAACATCTTTGGTTTCGTGACCTGTTCGCTATAATCCGGATGGTTCTTCCATTCGTAGCGGTTGTTGTAGCCGCCCCATTCATTTCGGTTTTGTGTAGAAAGGTGGGGTTCCATATCCCAAAGAGGGGCTTGGTTGTAGTGCAAATGGTTGTGGAGGTCAATAAGACCGGGATAGATGGTCCCGTTGGTTTCAATCACAGGAACATTGGTCAACTGTACGTCACCGGGAATTTGGTCTCCCCAAACTCCCTTGATGAGGCCATCTTGAACCAGAACGTGTCCTTCGTTGATGACCGATGCTTCTCCAGTCATTGGCACAACACGGCCCTTCAGGACATATGCGCCTTCGTGGACGTTGTCGCTGAGGCCGTAGCAGCGGACCATGTTTTGTGCGATGGCGTAGGTGTCACTTCCACCCCAGCCTGGCGTAGGAGGATTCACTTTGGTGATGGTTCCGTCTTCTGCCTTCACGTACGACGTGTCCCACCAAGAATCTTCAGCGGGATAGGAGATGCTGTCCACGAATTGACCCGAGGCGTCAGAAATGGTAGCCGTGTCTCCGTCCCAATAATCCAACTCAATACGGGAACTGTCTCGGAAGATAACGATGTATCCTCCTGCTTCGATCGTAGTATTCCAAGCCAAACGGCAGGGTGCGGAACCCGCTCCAGTGGCATCATCAAGCAACCAATCTGAAACATCAACGGGGGAGTTCCCTGTATTCCACAATTCAATGAATTGGTCGGACATGGAGCCTGTGTCACCATCGTTATTCCAATCGGTTCCGTTGTAGTCTTCGGAGGAAGCTGAAACGAGAATTTCGCTGATTTGAATGTCCGAACTGCGACCTTGTGCTTCCATGATTTCTTGGTCAGTTTGAAGCGCATAGGGAGTTACAGTTGTTGAACAGGCCAACAACGTTGTGAGCAAAAGGGCGAGGAATAGGCTTCTCATCGGTTCTACGCAGCGCCACACGCTTCATGAATCAACCCCCTGCGGGATTTGGGCCGTTCACATGACTTCAAAAGGGCTGAGTTGTAGGAAACGCTATGGCCACCCTCGAATTGACTGAACCCACCTTTGCTGAAACGATTGAGGGCAACGAGCTTGTCATCCTTGATTTCTGGGCCGAATGGTGTGGTCCCTGCAAAGCATACGGGCCAGTTTATGAACGAGTCTCCGAAGAGTTTCCGGACGTTGTTTTTGGTAAAATCGACACGGAAGACCAACAAGGTCTCGCTGGTATGTTCGGTATCCGCTCCATCCCAACGACCATCGCTTTCAAAGAAGGCATTGGCGTGTTTATGCAACCCGGTGCCCTTCCAGAAGATGCTCTTAGAGACCTTGTCGAGAAACTCAAAGGCCTCGACATGGACGAAGTTCGGGCAGAGATGGAAGCCAAAGAAGGCGACGGTGAGTGAGTCACACGCTCGGCCGATTGATTCAAGAAATACCCCTTGCACCGAGGGGCATGAACCTCAAGCCCTTGCTCATTGTTGCCCTGTTTGCAACGAGCATGCTGGCTGGCTGTTTTGGCGAAGATGATGCGGTTAACCAATCAGAAGACCAGGATGGTGCCTTTCCACAACCGTGGGAACGCAGTCAACTTCCCTACGACGACCAAGACATCTACGCGAGGGTGACCGTCAACGGTTCTCACGGTATTGACACCGTTCGTTCAGTCTATGTCCCCGTTCCGAGCATCACCGCTGCAGACGGTGGGGCAGGTTTGACCGGAGGGGCCGAAGTTCACCTCGGACTTTGGCTACCCGTCATCGAAGGATGCGACTGGGAAAGCGAATCCAATGACGAGGAGTGTCAGGTTCCCGTTATTGCAGAAATAGGCCCGTACTATAACGACGGTGACGTCGACGCCCTTACCCCTGCAGACCGCCTTGGAAAAATGCTGATTGAAAATTACGTTCCTCACGGCTATGGCGTGGCTCAAGTTTCGGTCTTTGGAACGGGCGAATCAAACCACTGCATGGACTTGATGGGGACCGATGAACAACGAGGCATCGACGCAGCAGTGACATGGTTGGGCACACAATCTTGGTCGAACGGAAAGGTCGGAATCATCGGCAAATCCTACGATGGCTCAACACCATGGCAAGCCGCTACCTTTGGCAATCCTCATCTTGCAACCATCGTACCGATGTCGGGATTAATTGGTGTTCACGATTTGATGTGGCGCAACGGGAGCATGGAAGCACGTGGTATGATCATGCACAATGGCGTGTACGGCTCCTTTGGAGTTGACGGGGATGTTGAAGACAGCGAAAATCTCTGCGAAGGCTACCTTCAGGGCTACGCTAACGGGCCGGCTGCCTATCTTAGCGGCGGCATGGTGACCTACGCCGGAAATGACTACTGGACCTCACGCTCCTTCCTCGACCGTGCTCTGACCAATTACAACGGCTCAGTGTACATCATCCAGGGCATGCAGGACTGGAACGTTGACCCCCATATGGCGTTCCCTGCTCATACACTCGTGGAAGAGGCCGGAATAGAAATCAAAACCTTAGCAGGTCAATGGGCGCATGATTATCCTGACCGCAAATCAGGTCACAGTGCATTGCCATCTGGTGAAGGCGCAGAGGCCTACCCTTACACCCTACGATGGGATTGGGCTGACGAGATGTTGTACTGGTTTGACTGGTATCTCAAAGGAGAAGGTGAAGCACCGGTCCTCGGAGTCGAGATGCAGGACAATCAGGGTGGTTGGCGCTTTGAAGCCACGTACCCTCCAGCAGATACGAACTACCTCGAAGTTAACGGAGCCGACCTCAATCCAACAGGTGCTTCAATCGGCGGGTCTACAGGCTCCATCACGATGACCTACGGACCCTTTGAAAACGGCACTCACATCGTTGGGATGCCGAGTTTCCACATTCCCATTACACCTCACACGACCAACGGCGCTCATGGCTTCTTGACCATGAATGACGGCAATGGAATGCATCTGGGTCACGCTGTAATGGACTACCGCTTCCACGAAGGTGGGCGTGACGGCCAAGAAGTTCTCGTTCCGTTCTCAACCGTGCTAGGAAAAATGGAATTCCTGCCAATGGATGTTTACCTCGAGGCTGGAGATACTCTCGAGATCACAATGACGCAAACAGGCTATGATTACGTGCCTTCACCTGCGAGCGTTGGTTCGTATTCTATCGATTGGTCGCAAGCCACACTCACGCTCCCCTTGCTTGACCGTCCGTGTGACGCACTCTTCCAGGCACCCATGCACGTGTATGGGGAAGGTGACGGTCAGCGTTTGTGCTGATCAAAACTTGAAGCCCATCATTCATCATCCCGATGAGTGGATTGAATCTTCGTCAATTTGACCCTTGAACCCCATTACTTGGCGTCATCCTCTTAAGCCCTTGACAAACGATGTTGCTCATGGTGCTGACCTCAATTCCGGGCGTAAGCGAGCGAATGGCTTCGAAGATGACTGAACACTTTGGTTCAGAGGATGCTGTTGTTTCGACCCTCGCTTCGGGCGATGTTGCTCGTTTAGCAGAAGTCGATGGTTTATCGGTCAAGCGTGCATTGAGTTTGGCCCGTCAATACGCAGGTGAGGACGGGGGGTTCCTCGCAACCAAGGAAGCGCGACGACTGCATCAAGATTTACTCAGTCACCTCCAAGACTTTGCCTCCTGCAGCCCTTCCCGCCAACGCATGGCTCTGTTGACACCTGTTCGAAACCCGGACGGCCGACGGGAACTGGCTTCAGCGGCACTCTCACTTTCACCGGATTGGTTGTCCACAATGAAGCAAGAATGGCAGGGACTCGGCCGACCCAAAGAGGTTCAGGAGCGTTATGAGCGTGTGGTCGTTTCTTCACAACCACGAGAAGACCTCAAGCGATTTTGCCGTGTCTTACAGCCGGGAGAACAGGAGTCTTGGAAAGATTACACGGTCTTCAAAACCGTAACATGGATTGGGAGTGGAGCACCAATGCAAGCGCCTGACGGGTGGTTGGTTCTAGGAAGTTCACCAGAAGAGGCGTTGATTCTACCTGAGCGTACCATTGACTGGTTCAGCTATAACCGGAAATCTTTGGACATTCTTTGCTCACTGGTTGAGGCTTACGGCAGGGGTGAAGTTCCTGACAATGCTGTATTAGCAAACCTCAGGGTTTCACTCGATGGACTTGTCGAACTTCCCGAAATGATGGGAATGCTTGGTGACGCATCTCAAATCGAAGAGGTCACACGTATCAAGGACGAGTTGTGGACGACGGCGAAACATCTCGAAACGGCAGTCAATGCAGAAGTAGAGCAGGCTATGAACGACGCAAAAATGGCTCTCTCAGGTGCTGAACTACTCGAGGCCCTCTCCGATGGGGCAGGCTTCCAGAGGAAACTGAAAGAAGCGACTGGACACGTCATCCAAGAAGCCATGCAAAAGGCACGAGATGAACTTGCAGTCTTTTTGGAGCCAGCGAGTCTTCGTTGTCCCTACGAGGTCTTCACCAATGCATGGCCAGCAAAAATTGACCGTCAAACCATTGACGGGATTGACGCTGCCCTTGAATCTAAATTGAAGGCAGAAAAGACCGAACACCTCGTTGCTCTTGCAACACGGCTTGGGCCGATGAAGCAGCGCTGTGAAACGGCGATTCAGTGCATGATCGAAGCGGATCAGTGGCTTGCTATTGCCAGGTGGGCCGTCCATGATTCATGTGTGATGCCTGAACTGGTCGACCATGGAATCTGGCTGGAAGAAGGGCGTCATATCTTACTGGGAGTGAAGCCTGACCCGGTAACCTATGGACTGGGACAAGCCGCTCCCAGTGTTGACCAACAATCTCTGGCCTTGCTCACTGGAGCTAATTCTGGAGGGAAAACGACGCTTTTGGAATGTTTAGCCTATGCCGCAATCCTAGCTCATATGGGTCTGCCCGTGCCTGCTCTATCCGCACGCGTGGGTCGCGTTGATGCGCTCCACATCCTTGCAAAAGCAGGTGGGACACAAAGTGCTGGAGCATTGGAACAAACCCTCGTCGAACTTGCGACTGTTGTCAGTGACCCCACTCCGAAATTGATTTTGGCTGACGAATTAGAAGCAATCACAGAGCCGGGTGCAGGGGCTCGAATCATCGCTGGAATGCTGCTAGCGGCCGAAGCTCAACAGGACACGACCATGATGTTGGTAACTCACCTTGCTCCTGCAATTCTTGAAGCAACCCAGCGCGATGACCTACGTGTCGACGGTATCGAGGCCAGTGGTCTTGGGGCCGACCTTGAGTTGCTGGTTGACAGAACGCCAAAGCGGAATCATCTTGCTCGCTCAACGCCAGAATTGATTGTAAAGCGGCTGGTGGAAAAGAGTGAGGGTCACGCAAAAGCACTGTTTGCGGACATCTTGGAAATGTTTAGCCAATCCTAATCAGTTTGGCAATTCGAGTTCAACCGCAAAGAGCGGGTCAGGGTCAGTTGAGTCGTGATAGGCAACGATGACTCCTCCATCGTTGAGGATTCCAAGAGATGCGAAGTCAAAGCGAATGTCATTTCCTGCTCCTGAAGTAGAATCTAAATCGCCCTGGCCGACATAGGTCAGCGTATCGGGCGACATATCCTCCATATACCCCCGGACGTGGTAGACGGTGTCAACATCAGGTCCCCCGATGGACTGGTAGCGCACGTTGAGTACGAAGAGGTCGAGTTCACCGTTGCTTTGGAATTCCCATTCTTCAATTTCTGAAGCGGTCGTCCCCAAGTCGTAGGTGTAATTTTCCCATGTCAGCGCACCGTCTCGAGACATGTAATGGGTGAAACTCGTGCCTGAGTTCGCAACACAATGGAGCGTTCCAGCACGGTCAATTTGACAGTATTCTGATGGGAATTGGACTTCCAATTCATTCCATGAGAGACTCGTGTCCATGTATGCAGCATTGCCGTTATTGTAATACGAAGGGAAGACCAATCCACCACTCGGTAGAGGGAAGGCTCTCATTTCTTTGTGTGGCTTGTTGACATCCCAGTAAGCGGGAAGGTCTGCTCCTGTGAAGTTGAGGTCGAGTTCAATTGCTGGGTCGCCACCGTCTCGGCCGGGGAATTGGAAGGGGTAGTAATTCAATCCGTCAACGCTGATTTGTCCTCCAGCATTTTGAGTTTGGTGCCAGAAGTTGGAAACCACGATGCTCGCCCACTCTCCATTGCCGAGCGAAGACGAGATTGGGCCGATGACCTCAACTTGCCACGAGCGGTCATAGAAGGGTTCTGTGATTCGGTTGTAGCACCACTTCCATTCATCTTCTGATTCATCGTAGAGGATAGCATAGAATTTGTCAAGTTTCAAATCGCCTCCAACATAGGGATACCAGGACATCGAAATAATGTCTCCGTTGGTGGCTTGAACGATACTGCCTTCTCCAAGCCCTTCTTGTCCCGGGTTGGTCGGTACGAAGGTTCTGCACTGTGCGTCAGGCAAGGCAGGTGGAATGTATGTGTCCCACTCGTGACCTCTGTCAGCGGAATAGACTGGGTACTCACCTCCAATGTTGAGAATTTGTCCTTCGATGGATGTTGCAAGATAGTGTTCACAACAATTTCCTCCATAGGTTGCGTCAAATACAGCCCAGGTGGTATTGGTGCTGGTGTTTGTCTTCAGGTCAACGGTAACAAATTGACGTTCAACCACGTGCGACTGGGCGTCAATGCGTTCATAGGATTCCCAAATAGGCACGACCTCTTCTTGTTCAACCACTGAACTACCGTCTCCAAAACAACCTGCGAGCACCATGGACAAGGTCATGGCACAACAGAGCAAGAGGCGTTGCATGATGGTGCGTCGTTGCGGCGTGATTTGAAGGCGTCGCTTTGAGAACTTTGCCAGTTTTCCATCGTTAAAGGCCAAGTTGGGTCCGGGCATTGAGGAGGTGTTTCAACCCTTCATTCGTGTGGCTGCCCATCCAGGTGAGTGCTTCTCCGTCAATGAGATGGACGAGGGGGCGTTTGCCCCCTATGGCTTCCACTGCATCAGCGACGTGCTCTCCTTCTTGGCGGTTGAATTCATAGGGTTCACTGGAGAAGAAGAGGTGTCGAATACCGTGCTGATTGAGTACTGCAGGCGTCAGTTCAGGATAGCCGTTCCCTTCCGGGTCAATGTTGACAACATCAAAGCCCATGCACGAGATCATACCACCAGCATATGTTGTAGCGTTCGCTGCCATCAAGGGTTCATGCCAGATAATCGGGAGGGCCTTTTCATGGCCACTCGAAGGTAGGGAGGCGAGTGTTTCTTCGAGCTCTCTCGCCATGGATTCTCCTCGTGCCTCACAACGAACTGCAACAGAAAGTTCACGAAGCATGCTGGGAACATCTCTCGGGTGTTTGACATGGCAAACGAAGGTAGCAAAGCCTTGTTCTTGGCACCACTCGTAAATTGCTTTGGGATTTTCATCCCGGTCAAGGACAACAAGGTCGGGCTGAGCACTGATGATTTTGGAGCGAGTCGGTGTTTTTGTTCCACCCACTACGGGGACGTTGCCCACCTGGTCTTTTGGGTGAATACACCAAGGCGTTCTACCTACGATGGACGTTGCATCAAGCCCAAGGTCAAAGAGCGTCAACGTGAGGCTGGGGACGAGTGATACCACGCGCACGAACTCGCCTCACGATACGGTGAAGGACACGAGGGTTCCGTCAACTTCGAAGGTTTCAGCATCACTCGGAGGTGTGCTTCCTTCGGGATGGAAGAGGCAGCCGGCAGAGCGAGTTTCGTTTGCCACCCATGCTTCATCTTCTTCGAACATCTCAGGAGCGTTTTTCATCCAAACCTCAAGGTCAATGGTGGCTTCAATAGCCAAATCCAATGCCTTTCGCTTCGCTTGCACTCTGCGTGTGATGTCACGCGCCATTCCCTTTGAGAGGAGGGCAGGTGTGTCGTTCATGTCGAGAACCAAACTCACATGCAATGCTGCTTCACCTTCGCCGACTTCGACGGTTTGTGCTGCAAATCCAGGACGTTCAACCCGCTTGACTTCAACATCACTTTCCTCAACGGTCACACCGAGGACATCAGCACCACCGTTTCGAATGGCTTGAAGCAAAGCTACAGGGTCTTCTGCACCTTTTATTGCGCCTGCAACATCGTTCACCTGAGCACGTGCTTTCGGTGCAAGTGCACGGAAATTCGGGGCTAATTCAATTCGCTGGAACCGGTCAAGGTCATTTTCAACATGAATACTTTCAACGTTTAATTCCTCGGCCAAAAGGTCGTGGAACTCATTGAGGTCAGGTCCTGCAACAATCCATCCTTGGGCACATGGAAGGCGTTGTCTGCGTCCAACGTCAATGCGAACCCTTCGTCCGGCTTCGGCAAGTTCTCTGATGAGGGTCATCGTCGCTTCCAGTGCGAGGTCTTGAGGCGGGAGTGCGGCAGTTGCCTTAGCGGCCACTTCATCCCAAGCATCTGCGGTTGCTCCCTCAATGGAACCTGGAACACCTACGGGCCAATCCGATTGGTGAACTGAACTTCCGTTGAGATTACGATGGATGGTGTCGACCATGAAGGGTGAAACTGGTGCGATGAGTTTGCACAAGGTCGTGAGCACTTCGTGAAGCGTGTGCTGGCATGCAAGTTTGTCACCGCTTTCGGCTTCGTCCCAAAGGCGGCGTCGGCTACGGCGCACGTACCAATTCGACAGATCGTTGACAACAAAGTCCTCAAGGTCACGGCATGCCTTGTGATACTGCCAGTTGACGAATCCGTCGTGGTAGTTTTGGGCCACGGTATGGAGTCGAGAAAGAATCCAGCGGTCCAATCCACTTCGTTGCTCGACTGGAGATTCACTGTTGAGCGGGTCAAAGCCATCAAGAGCTGCGTAATCAACGTGGAATTTGTAGACGTTCCAAAGGGTTAGGAACATTTTGGCATAGGTTTCACGCACGCCGTTTGAATCGAATTTCAAAGGATTCCAAGGAGCCCCTGCGGTCACCATGTACCAGCGCGTAGCATCGGCTCCCTCTCGGTTGAAATGGTCCCACGGGTCCACGATATTGCCACGTGACTTGGACATTTTTTTGCCCTCAGCATCCAGAATCAAACCGAGGGAAAGGCATCGTTTGTAGGCCATGCTGTCAAAAACAGTAGCAGAAACAGCCAGCAGGGTGTAAAACCATCCTCGAGTTTGGTCAACACCTTCGCAGATGTAGTCCACAGGGAACGAGGCGTTGAATCGCTCACCGCCATCAAATGGATGATGCCACTGAGCAAAAGGTGCGCAGCCTGAGTCAAACCAACAATCCATCACGAAAGGCTCACGATGCATGGGTTTGCCATCGTCTGAAACGAGCGTGTAATTGTCGACAACCGGTCGGTGGAGGTCCACATCGTCGGGGCATTCAGGATTCTCAATTCCGGCAGCAACCGCCTTTGCGACCTCTGCTTGTAATTCTTCAATAGAGCCAACACATTTCATCTCGCCTTCTTCACTGCGCCATACAGGGAGGGGTGTTCCCCAATAACGCTCTCTTGAAATCGCCCAATCTTTGACATTGCGAAGCCATTCTCCAAAGCGTCCTTCACCAACCCAATCAGGGGCCCACTCAACGCTATCGTTGAATTCAAGCAATTTTTCTTTCACGGCCGTCATACGAACAAACCACGAGTCCATGGCGTAGTAGAGAAGCGGGTGGTCGGTTCGCCAGCAGTGCGGATAATCGTGCAGATAGGCTTTCTCTCGGTAGAGCAATCCACTGTTGGGACCTTTCCCGTTGGACCCTCCGCTCGCACTGAGTAGAGCGATGATGGTTTCATCACAATCCTTGACATATTTGCCATCGAGGTCCGGATGTGTTCCACTCACGAAGGTGCCGTCCATACCCACGGTGTGGTATGCAGGCAGGCCCGCTTCCATCCCAAGATTGTAATCGTCTTCACCGTACATGACGGCCGTGTGGACTACGCCCGTTCCGTCGGTGGTGGTGACCCAATCGGCTTCAAGCACCGTCCATGCAGTGGAGGAGTCGCCCCGAGGCACGGCTTCGGGGAAGAGTGATTCATAGGCTCGCCCGACAAGGGATGAGCCAGGGAATTCTTCAAGGATGTCGACGTGGTGACGGAGGACTTCTTTCATCAGGTCCTTGGCCAAAATGATTTCTTCGCCAACATCAGCGCCACCTGCACCTTCCCACGATTCACCAGCGGCTTCTTTGATTCGACAGCGCACATAGGTGACATCCGGGCCAACTGCAAGGCCGACGTTACCGGGCAGTGTCCACGGTGTAGTGGTCCACGCCAGAATGGAGGCATCGTCGTCAATGAGCTTGAACTTGACATAGACCGACGGTTCCTCAACCTCCTTGTATCCAAGTGCGACTTCATGACTCGAGTATGAGGTTCCAGTTTGAGGGCAATAAGGCAAGACTTTGTGGCCTCGATAGAGCAGACCTTTGTCGAACATTTGCTTGAGAGCCCACCAACATGATTCAACATAATCGTTGTGAAGCGTCACATATGGGTTGTCCAAATCAACCCAATACGCCATGCGTTCGGTCATTTCTCGCCATGCTGCCTCGTAGGTCCAGACCGATTCTCGACAGGCTTGGTTGAAGGCGTCCATTCCAAAGGCTTCGATTTGTTCATTGCTCATGAGGTCCAAACGCTTCTGGACTTCGATCTCAACGGGCAAGCCGTGAGTGTCCCAGCCACCCTTTCGTTCGACGAGGAAACCCTCCATGGTCTTCCAGCGGCATACGAGATCCTTGTAGGTTCGAGCCACGACATGGTGGATGCCAGGCTTACCGTTGGCAGTCGGTGGGCCTTCAAGAAAGATGAATGGGGCACCGTTTCGACGAGATTCAATTGAGGCTTGGAAGGCATTTTCTTGCTTCCATTGCTCCAAAAGCGCTGTTTCCAGTGCTACAGCGTCCAAATCACCGGCTGAGGTTGGGCGAGCCATGTTCGTTCCACCGTGGGTCTCGTTTTGAATATCACTCCCGAAGTGACTCTTTTTTGGCCAGTCGTCTTGTCGCTTACCTTCATCAACATCTCCACAACGAAGCGGGCAGAGAAGCGAGAGAAAATGGAGGCGTATCCTTCAAGGCCTTCAATGCACACCGGAGTGCATGACGGGGAGGCGCGTCCACGGCATTGCTCTGCTTCTTGTTGGCCTTTTGGTGGCCAGTAGTTGGATCTCGGTGATAGATTTCACCGGAGAGAATGGAGTGCAGTCCCTTGAACAAGCTGAATCTCCATACGCCGTTGGTGAAGGAGGCGACTTGGACCTTACACTGACAACGACTCCCAATAACGGATTCAAACTCGACTTACCCAATAACGAACCTCTGGTCAGTGCAGAATTTAATTTCAAACCGAAAATTTTGCCAACACAATCTGGTTTTGTTTGGGATGAAGCAGCAGATTGGAATCATCCCGATGCCATCAAAAACGGCTCATCGGTTGTGAATGGTGCTCTCTCAGGCACCTCCTCTGGTGTCCTTTGGGACTTCAACACCAACAATCAAGGTTGGACATTCTCCAACTCATACACCGCACGTGTCACCTCACCAGCGTGTGGTTACAACGGCTCAAGTGGGGGCTCGCTACGGACCTATGCAGGTTCCACATACGGTACATCACCCACGGTCAATTTGGCTGGTGGTGTGAACATACCGTTCCACGCTTGGGTCCACGAAGGCCGCAGTGGTTGTGGTGAGACGCCTGATTCTAACGAGAACCTCCAATTCCAATACAAGACTGCCACAGGTACGTGGACGACCTTCAACACCTTCAGTGGTGGCGGGTCGCAAACGACCAATTTCCAATACATGACGACCCTCCCCGCAGCGGCCCTGCACACCAATTCACAATTCAGAATTCATCAAACATCGGGCAGTTCTACCTGCTGTGATTATTGGTTTGTTGATGACGTCCACATCGCAACACCACCTGCTTCCAACTGGACCAGCCCAACCATGGGGTCCAAGACTGGGGCGACTCAACCTCTCGCTGCAGACACCTATGCTCCCTTGTACATCGAAGCATCCGTCCCACCAGGTGCCTTCCTGAATTGGTCAATTCTCAACTCGGCTGGCGAAGTCATCCCGGGAATGCACGGTACCAATGAGATGGTTGTCCCTCTCAACCTTCTTGATTACAAAACTGTGGATGAATTCCGTATCCATCTCGAATTTGCTGCAAGTGTCAACGGCATGCCTGCCGTTCATTCAATCGCAGGTGATGGCTCGTCTCGTGAATCCTTCCACACTCCTCCAAGCCAGCGAGGTTGGGAGCTTAACGGCTCAACCTATTCGCCACTGACCGGGGTTACTGGCGTGGCGAATGCCAGCCTTACCTCGCCTTGGTTCCTCGCCAATGCTCCGGTTTACGATGCCAAAGTTGACGGGACCATGACCGACGCTCAACTTCAAGTCCGTCACCATCCTTTGCAAACATGGACGAATGTCACCCTGCCTTACACGCCCGTTGTAACGCCGGAAACTGTTGGGATGCAATTGCGAGCGGTCGCTCTTCCTCCCAGCGATGGAAACATGAGCAACTTCACAACCTGGTCCGTGACCTCTCTGCATCACGACATGTTCGGTGGACAAGTCCCTGCTCGTCCTGCTCTTGATTTCAATCTCGATGAGCGCTATGAATGGGGTGGCGTGGATGAACGTGTAGGGTCGTGGGGCTGGCAAGACCGCTTCGTTAACGGTGAGGAACACATTTCGCTTTCTCTTGTGAGCGGAGCACCAACGGTCACCAAAGCATGGGTGCCCAAAGATGACCTCTCATCCTTTGCCTTTTCCTTTGTAGCCCAAAGCGGTTCGATTCGGGATGTAGCACTTTTCGTTCAGAATGATTTCATCGCCAACCGATCCTTTGATTCAACATCCTCAGGTGTCATGCAGCTGAACGTCAGCGAATTTGAGCTGATGGCACAGGAACTCTCCCAAGTAAGCAATTCGCTTGACATCCTCGGTACAGAATTTACAGAAATTCGTATTGAGGTTTCGGGTACTGGAACTGCTGTTCTCGGTGGCCTGCGCGCTACATACAATGCCTCTCATCACCTCCAAGCCGACGCATCCTCCTCCTTTGTAATGGGTCTGAATCAAGCCCGTACAAGCGTGGCCAATGTCGGCGGCATGCAAGCCATCCCCATGCCCTTCGTGGCAAGTGAGCGCGGTGGCCTGACCATCGAGGTCATAGCCTTGCAAACATCAGCCACAGTTCTTCTTCAAGACGGTGACATGCGAGACACTCAAGGAGTGCTGACCCCAAGTCAACACTGGCAGACCATTGAAACAGAATACCAGGTATTTGGTGGGACGATCACGCATTATCGTCTGGATGTATTCAGCAAGACAAACCAAGCGACTTGGCTCTTCCCAGCAAGTGGGGGCTCACCTGCTGGACTCGGTGACTCCGATTTGGTCGAATTACACCCAGAATCGCCAATTGAAGCGATCATTGACGGCACGACGGTCACCGCCAACATCACCTTCCGATTGCGCCCAATGTGGGACGATGAAATGCAACTTACGGCAACTTCTCGTCTTGTGCTTCAAAGCGGCGTCATCTCCATTCCCTTCTCGCACACATGGGGTGACTTGAACGACCAGGGCTACGAAAACGATCTCGAAATCAAGGCCATGATCTTCTCAGACGGTGACGGCACTATGCCGAGTTCAAGGCAATACCTGCAAGGTGGAGAGAGCATGAATCTCTCGGTTGAAATTGGCTTTGAGGGCCTCTCTTCAGCTGGTGCCTTTGTTGATGGAGATGCCGAACTAACGCTCTATCGCGACGGTTCTGCCGTCACCAATACGACCTCATTGGACGACGTCTACTGGAACATCACCGAAACGATTCCGTTCACCTATGGTGATGTTACCTGGACGGTTCGTCTGGTCTCCCTCAACGGTTCAAGCGTCATTGAGCCCGGTGAATGGTCGCGAACCTTCACCGTTGATTCAGTCAAGCCCCGCGTACTTGACTCCTCGATGTACCAATACGACCACCGGACTCCGAGCCCAACGCAAATCATGCAAGTCACCATCATGGATCAGCCAATCCTACCAGCGGCGATGAATGCAATGGTTTGGAAGGAATGGGTCGATGACGACAACCTCAACGGATGGCCCGATGAAGGTGAATATTCTGCAGTCCCCATGCTCTTGCCCAGTGACCGTACGGCACTTACGGGCGTTTACACCCTCATGATGGACGATACTGCAGGTAGTTTGGGACAAAAAGTTGCGATCTATCTCGATGGTACCGACCCCTCAGGCTATCCGATTCAACACGGAGGAAGTGCTGAGGAAGGTCAGCAATTGGCCGTTTACCAACTGGCCGTTGATGGCGCACCAAGCCTTGAGCCTGATGCATTCTCATGGGCAGACGGGCGCAAATCATGGTTACACCCCGGACAACCCTACCAACTCGACGTGAAAATTACTGAACCAAACGGAGGGGCTGACCTCGATACCGTTGAGGTCATGTTGGCCAGTAATCAAGGCAGCGACACCATGAGCATCATCTGGGATTTTGAAACCGGTAATTGTACAACTGAATCGATTCATATCTTCATTGAAGACTGCACCATGATGGGAGAAAATGGTGTGGCAGGACCCTTCGAAAAGGACATGCTGCTCCAAATTAACTTGGCCTTTGGATGGAATACGCCGGACCTCGGGGATAACCGCCGTGAACCAGCAATTCTGGTCATTGACCGAGCCGGGCAAGAAGAATCCCGTAACTTCCCTGAACACCGGTGGCGCTTCTCAGCAGGACTAAGCATACCAGAAGAGAGCGTGAACCTCTTCCTCACACGTGGTTCTTTCCTCGGTGATGGCGCCCGTGTTACACCTCTCACACCAATGGAGATTTCGGGAGGTTTGGTATTCGAAGAAACCTCAACTGTTCCAGCCTTTGATTGTGATGTCAGCATCCTCTTTGCCGGGTCAACCTATACCGCAACTGCCTATGATGGCATTTGGTCGACTCCCTTGCAGGCGCCTGCATTGTCAGGTGAGCTTCCGATGACATGGGAAGTGAGTTGCCTTGAGGGCCAAGGCGTTGATTTGACCAACAAGGAAACTTCCGTGAAGTGGATTCTCGTAGACGGTACGGGTCCAAACCCTGTAGAAATCTTGTCGCCACGTCCGCTTGCAATCCTTGGTGGAGAAAGTCATGATGTCCGAATTGTCATCGAAGAACTCGGGGGCTTGGACCTCCAATCTCTCGAATTGGTTTGGGTGGTTGAAGACTTTGAGACACGAGATACCATTCGTTCAGGGCGTGAAGCACTGACTCTCGAAGGTACTGAAATGGACGGTCTGCGACTTGAACTCTCAACAGAAATGGACCTCAGTGAAATCACTGACTCGATGCTCATTGACCGCATGCTCGTCAAGATCTACGTTGAAGGTCGAGATCTAGCAGGTAATGAGGTCACCGGCCTTAACGGTGGAGTCAGCGGAACAAGCATTGCTACGTGGAACATGGAATGGCTTCAACCTGAATTTTCAGTTTCGCCTTCTTCAATGACGTATTCCCGCCTTCTTCTTGAAGTGGGTGACACCACTTCGATTCAACTTGAGGTGCAGAACACCGGTTCACTGGAAGGCAGCATTGACGTGGTCTTTGAATCGGTTGAACTTGACGGCACACGGTCTGAAATTCAGCGAACTAGCGTGACGGCTGAAGCAGGTGGCGTTGGTATCGTTACCCTCGACTGGGGTCCAGAGCGCCCAGGTGTTCAATGGATTGAAGCAACGCTCGACAACGGAGCGATGTCCAGTGGTCCAACGGTTGACGTGCGAGTTTCTGAAAACCCAAGCTTCACAGAAAAGGTGTTTGGCGACGCCAACCCGGTTATCGGTGCTGTAACTGCTCTTCTTTTCCTTTCCATCGTGGTAACATTGTTGCTTTGGCTCAGGCGCATGACGGTCAATCAAGGTTCAAAAATCGCCTATGATTGGGACGAATACTCAGACGAACTCGAGGACGATTACGATGATGATGATGACGAAGTGGAGGAAACCGTTGCATCTACCGCCGCAGCATCAACTGCAGCAGCATCTACGGGCGCATCAACCGATGAAGAAACCGATTGGGTCATGGGCTCGGATGGTTACTGGTGGTACCACGATAAGGGCACCAACGAATGGTGGTACAAAGATGAACACGGTGAAATTGTTAAGCACCCCTGAACGGATTCAAGAGGGTGAACTACGATGAGTCGCATTGGTCTCTTGCAAATGGATCCAACCGTAGGTGACCTTCACAATAACAGTGAACGCCTTGCAGCACTAGCGCAACTCGCTGAACAGGAAGGTGCAGCCGTCGGTGTTTCGACCGAACTGGCTGTGTGCGGTTACCCACCCCGTGATTTACTCTTGGAAGATGATTTCATTCGTCGCTCTCTCAACACCGCTTTGTCGCTCGAATCTTCCCTTCCTTTGCTGGTAGGAACTCCACTTCCTGCGGAAGACGAGCGTGCCTTGCCCACCAATGGCGTGGTACGCTGTGGTCCGGATTCAGGCAGCATCACCGGAGAGCGAGGCGGGCGTATTGTGGCGCGCAAGCAATTGCTTCCGACCTACGATGTTTTTGACGAGGCGCGTTACTTTGCACCCGACAACCGCTCAGGACTCGCTCGCTCCATCGGCAATCTCACCCTCGGTGTAACCGTGTGCGAGGATGCATGGCAGTCTGCAGGGAAAACACCGTCATCCTATGCCCAAGACCCGATTGAACACATTGCTGAATGGTGCCGTCAAGGCGTTGAAATTCAAGCCACAGTCAATCTGTCAGCCTCTCCATTTCACAGCGAGAAAGCAAACACGCGACTCGAAGTTGCTCGTCACGCCGCCTCAGTGCTCAATCACCCCTTCCTCCTCGCAAACCAAGTTGGCGGTAACGACGACCTTTTGTTTGACGGACGAAGTTTGGTTGCATGGCCAGACGGTCGTGCAGTTATTGCCCCTTCATGGCAAGAAGGTGTTCTACTCGTTGATTTGGCAGGGCCTGAACACTGCCGTTGGTTACCCAGTCATGCTGAGGATGCCCTCTCCATCGGACAGAGTGGCATGATTCGTCTCGAGGCGCATCAAGAGGCTGAAAGCGAGGTCGATGCCATCGATGAAATGACCGATGCAGTTGTGACCGGTCTTGCAGACTACTGTCGCAAGTCAAACATCGGCTCCATCGTGTTAGGTCTTTCAGGTGGTATTGATTCAGCGGTAGCAGCATGTGTTGCAGCGGCTGCGATTGGCCCTTCAAACGTCACCAGCATTGCCATGCCAAGCCGCCATTCATCGCAGCATTCGATTGACGACGCGAAACATACGGGGGATGCACTTGGACTTCACCATCACGTTCACCCCATTGACACCATGCACGGTGTGAGCGAAGAAGTCCTTCAGGATGTTCTCTCGACGGGCCACGCAGTTGCAGGTGAAAACTTGCAGGCTCGCTTGCGCGCCATCATTGTAATGGCCTATGCCAACGCTCAATCCAGCATGGCCATCACCACGGGTAATAAATCAGAGATTGCTCAAGGTTATTGCACCCTTTACGGCGACATGGCTGGTGGATACGCTCCACTCGGGGACGTCTACAAGATGGATGTGTACGCCATGGCCCGCCGCTTCAATCAGCGTGCCAAAACCGCAGGTCTTCCACCCCCCGTCAACGATTCGACCCTTGACAAAGCCCCTTCTGCAGAACTTGCACCCGACCAATTTGATGAAGACACACTGCCGCCTTATGCAGAACTTGATGAAATCTTGAAGGCGCACATCGAGATGGGTATGAACGCAGATGAGATGATTGCCTCAGGTCACGATGCGGCCAAAGTCAAGGATGTCTTGACCCGCCTCGAACGAAATGAGCACAAACGGTGGCAGATGGCTCCAGCCCCTCGAATTTCCTCACGGGCCTTCGGTCAAGGCTGGCGCAGACCATTAGCCTCACACCATGATTGGCGAGACGCTCGCTGACGTCGGTGGGCTCAAAAACTCAAGCCCGAAGGCCTTCATGTGACGGGCAAGATTGTCAACATTGCAGGGTATCGTTTCGTCGATTTACCCGATAGAGACGCTCTCAAGGGCCCGCTTGAAAGTGTCTGTTTGGACTTGAGTCTCAAGGGAACAATCCTTCTTTCTGGTGAAGGAATCAATTTCTTTCTCGCTGGTTTGCAAGCAAACGTGGACGCGTTCGTCACCTATCTTGAGAGAGATGAGCGTTTTACGGATATACCGCTCAAGATGTCCTATACCGATTACCAACCCTTCAACCGAATGAACGTGCGAAAGAAGAACGAGATTATTTCGGTTGGACTTGACCATATTCGCCCGCATGAGCGAACTGGGGAGGAGATCGAACCACTGGCCTTCAAGGCCCTGCTTGATGCAGGTCAACCCCTCCACGTATTGGACACGCGCAATGATTACGAAATGAGGATTGGTACGTTTGAAAACGCCATTGACCTCGACATTCGTACCTTCAGAGCCTTTCCAAAGGCGATTGAAAACCTTCCAGAATCGATGAAGGACGAACCGATTGTGATGTTTTGCACAGGAGGTATTCGCTGTGAGAAAGCCAGCGCCATCATGATGGAGGCGGGATTCACCAATGTCAAGCAACTCAAGGGAGGTGTGTTGGGATATTTCGAGCAGGTCGGCGGGAAGCATTGGAACGGAGATTGCTTCGTATTTGACCAGCGCGTTGCCGTCAATCCCTCTCTTGAAGAAACAGACATTGTGGTCTGCTTTGCATGCCGTGAGCCCCTTTCACCAGAAGAGCAAGCCTCCAAAGATTACGTCATCGGAGATTCTTGTCCCTATTGTATCGGGCGCACCAATGTCACACCCATCAGCGGTCAATGACAATCCAGTCATCCGAAAGCTCACCGTGACTCCAACGATGCCACTCGTGACCGGATGACCCGTCATGTGCAATGAAGAATGCCTGCGTGTCGCCAACGACGAGTTCACCGTAGGTCAAGGCCTGACTGGAATTTGACGCTCCCGGCCAAGGATTGTACACGTGGCGTATCGCTTCACCCTCAACCGTCCAAAGACTGGTGCCAACTCCCGTTCCGTTGATCGTACCTTCAGCGATGAGCAACCACCCGTTTCCAACGGCCATGATGGCTTCAATGTTGGTTGAAAGAGGTCCTGGTGTAAGTTCATGCAGCACTTTTGTTCCCATCGGGGTAGCATCGGTGACGCATACTTCAGTTCCGCCACTTGGCGTGATGCAATCAAACAGGAGTCGACCATCTGCTTGTGCAACGCCAACCTGTACACCCGGTGAAAGCAGTTCGGGTGAAAGTTGGAGGGTGATGCCGTTGGCCAAGTTGGTTGTCCACACTCTGGCTTCATTGGTACTCACCTCAGCGTCATAGACGAGATTATCACCAATCCTGTGCAAGCCCATCCCCTCGCCCATGTTGGTATCACCCATTGATGGAGCAATCGACGACAACCATTCGCTGGTTCCGTTGTCGTTGAGTCGGAGAAGTTGCTTGGCAGTTCCTTTCATGCCAATCGCTAGGAGGCTCTGCCCGTCGCTGAGCGGATGAGTTAACTCGAGATTCCCAAATGGATTGACCGACCATGCTGACAACGTTCCCAGAGTGGTGACTCGATATGCTTCAACGTCATCATCAGCGTCTCTTGCACTGAACCAAAGGGCGTTTTCATCGGCATGCATCCAAGCCTGCCCGAGATGTGTGAGGGGTGAGATGGAGGTGGCAATTTGCTGACGCACGGTTAAATTCCACATTGGATGATGATGCCATGGAAGCAATTCAGTACCGTTGGTCCATACGGTTTCGCCATCGATGAGGGTAAACAGGAGGCCTTCTGCCCAAGAGATGGGTTCTTCCCACTCCACCAAGCCGAGAGACCACGTTGAGTTGTTGAGGGTGGAATAGGCCCACAAGGCTCTTCCATCAACCCCGTTGGTTGCATCAAAAAAGATGAGGTCACCCTTCTGATGTTCGAGGTAATTCAATCCGATATACTGGCCGGGAAGGCCGTCGCCGTTTGGGTGGATGTCGTGCAGAAGGTTCGTGGTGTTCATTTCTCCACCGCTGACGAATAATTCGCAACCGACGGTGCCGTCGTTGGCCGAGAACACAAAGCGTTCCGCATTGGGTAGCCAAATGCCTTGGTCGCATCCAGTGGTCATTGAATCTGCAACTCCGTTAACAACATCAGTAAGGCGTTCAGAACGCAGAGGTTCAAAGCAAAAATTGAGGCGGTCACGCACTTCATCCTCCTCCTGGATGGCATTGCCGGCTATACCTTCACCCGTGCCGTCATCAACTCCAAATTGAATGACGAAACCATCTCTACAGAGGTAGGTTGGAGCAGGAACCTTGTCCACGAGAGCTGAATACCCGCTTGAGCCGTCCACTCCTGAGGTGCCGCTGGTACCGTTCGCTCCAATTGCACCGTTGCAGAGAAGGGTTGAATTCGTGATTTCTTCTTCTTCCAGTATGGAATTCCCGTTGACATCGAGCCCTGTTGTGATAATCGTTCCGCCACTGGGGCAGGAATTATTTCCAAGAGGCAGGATTTGGGAGGCGAGCAGTTGGACGAAGGCATTATCTCCGTTAAGACCGGGTTGACCTTGTGGTCCTGAAAGGCCTTGAAGGCCGTGACAGAGTACGGTATCAGAGGTCACTTCGGTCGTGTCCAAAACCCCGTTCATGTTGCTATCACTTCCAAGGTTGAAACGAATACCACCCTCGTGGCAGGGTGCGAGTGGACCGAGCGGTTCAGTTTCCACAAGCAGTTGTTGAGTTTCTTGACCTTGTTCTTCTTGCGACGAGATGAGAGCATTATTGTACACGGCAAGTAACATGGCGAGGATCACTGCGATTACCTGTAAGGCTGAAAACAAGCGATTGTGGCGATGTTCCTGGCGTTCTTCATGTTGATCTTCTTCGGGCTCACGGGTGTCTTCTTCCCAAGTTCTGTCTTCTTGTGACATGAACACAATTGAAGACCTCAACGCTTAGAAAAGTTCTCCCTGCTCTTTCTCAGGCGGAGGAAGATGAGGGGTGACTTGATGAGGCTTCGTGTTGTGGCAAAACCATGGAGACGCCAAGTCGCCTGCTCGCCCAACTTCGCGGTGAAGAAGGGGTAACTCGCCAAAAGGCGGCACGCTTGGTCATCGACCTCGCCTATACCGCACAAGCAGACGGGTTCATTGAGGCCGTTCATGCTCACGTATCGGGTGTTTCTGTCATCACCGGGGGGCACGGCCTTCGTCGTTTCCTCTCCGATTTATCAGCCGACGATGATGGACAAGTCGTGATCCCGACGACACTGAATTCTGCGGGATGTGACCGAGAAAAGATGGAAGAAATGGACATTCAATGGCCCGATTTCCTCGAACAACAATTTGAGATTGTACAAGCCTACGAGCGTTTGGGAATTGACGCGACCCTGTCCTGTACGCCTTACGACCGAGGGCTAGAATCAGAGGTGGGTATGGCATCGTGGGCAGAATCCAATGCTGTCTGTTTCTCCAATACTTGGACTTCACTCATCACCAATCGAGAATCAGGCTTGTCTGCCTTGGCGACTGCACTCACAGGCTACGCTCCCGAATGGGGCTTGCATTTGGAGGAGAATCGCGTTCCGAACATCTTGGTTCACGTGGACTGCAAGTTGAACCATTTGGCCGACTGGTCGGTTCTGGGTGATTGGATTGGCAAGCAGGTTCGTCCTGAGTGGGCCACTCCTTTTGGTCCAATGCCGTTTATCACCGGCCTGCCCGATTACATGAGTTTCGCTTCGAAGAAGGCACTCACGGCTGCAGCGGCAAATTACGGTTGTGCCATGCTTTGGGCTGAAGGCCATACCCAATTACCACCGCTTGAGCGCGTTGAGGGCGGCTACCTTCCTCCAGAAGGTGGATGGCAAGGTGAACTCACCTTTACCGCTGAGGATTTGGCGCAGCGCTACGAAGACCTCGCTCCTCAAGGACAAGTGGATTTGGTGGTTGTAGGCTGCCCTCAAGCCAGCCTTGAAGAGATTCGTATTACCGCTGCTGCGGTAAGAGGGCACATGGAGATGGGCATGCGAATTCCCAATCAACGCTTGTGGGTGTTCACCAGTGGGGAAAATTACGACCTCGCCGTAGCGGATGGTTCGATTCAGATGTTGGAAGAAGCGGGGGCGGTTCTTCTCAAAGACACGTGTCCTGAAGTAACACCGTACAACCGCGATAAATACAATCACTTGCTGACCAACTCACTGAAGGCCGAACACTATCTTACCAGCGGTCTCAATCGTCTCCCGACCAGTGTGATGCCGATTCATGATTGTGTTGCCCATGCCTTTGACCCCGAACGTAGTGCTGGGCCACGACCAGAACTCAGTGTCAAGGCTCAACCTCAACACGCCTCCAACAAAACTCATCGGGAAGGAGATGTTACGATAAAGGGTGCAGGCTTGAACTCTCAACGAGATTTTTCTATCAAAGGCCGAGCGATGGTCAGTGACGTCCCCATTACCTACCTTGGTTATGTTCATCGAGATACGGGTGTGATTGAAGAGACAGGCCATCCATTGGATGGGGAAGCGATCGAAGACACTGTCCTCATTTACCCCAAAGGTTCGGGTTCAACAGTAGCACCCTATGTGTTGATGGGATTATTGTATACTGGAAAAGGTCCCAAAGCCATCGTCAATCGGGATGTCTGTGCCCTAACGCTCCCGGCTTGCTCTCTTCTCGATGTGCCATACGGTCACGGCTTTGACCTTGACCCTTGCCAGGAAATCAACAACGGAGACCTTGTTGAATTCACTCGAATCGGTGATGAAGTCACGCTTACGGTACTGGAGCGTGTATCGCCTTGAGCCAACGCATTTTGGTCACGGGTGGTGCAGGTTTCATTGGCTCTTCACTGTGCGAGCGCCTGCTCAGCGAAGGCCATCATGTGGTCGCATTGGACGATATGTTTCGTGGGCGTGCAGATAATTTAGAAGCGTGTTCCAAGCATGAATCATTTCATTTCCTTTCAGGCGACGCCCGTTCTTCTGAGGATTTACAACGCTGTTATGACCTGCTTGGAGGTATTGACCTCATACACCATCTCGCGGCCATCAACGGGACACGCTGGTTTCATGAAGCCGCCCGTCAGGTGATTGACGTCAACATCAATGCCACTCTCGCAACCGTTGAGAAGGCGCTCGAATGGGGTGCTCGCTACGTATTGGCATCTTCACCCGAAGCCTTTGGGGACGTCACAAACATGCCTTTGATGGAGGAGAGTGCGAGTCTCTTTTCCAACCCTTCACAACATCAACGCTTTGCCTATGGGGCGAGCAAGTACCTCGACGAAGTGGCTGTTCAACATGCAGTACGTAACGGCTTGGACGGACGTATTGTGCGACCGTTCAACGGCTATGGTGAGCGGTTGATGGGTGATAAATACGGACAGGTGGTTGCGATGATGTTCGAAGCAGTTCGCCGACAAGAACCCATCAACGTTCACGGTGACGGCCAGCAAACACGCAGTTTTACTCACGTTGATGACCTTGTCAACGGCTTTTATCTCGCAGGTCACTTGGATGAGGGCATCGAAGGTCAACCCCTCATCGGTGTATCGTTCAATCTTGGCTCAGATGAAGAAGTCAACATGCTGACTCTGGCTCAATCAATCAATGGCGTCGTCGGCTCTCAAGCGGTTGACATCGTCCTTTCAGAAGGCTATCACGGAGATTCAGTGCGTCGGTTGCCAGATTGTTCTAACGCAGTCACAATGTTGGGTTGGTGTCCAGCTATTTCATTGAAGAGTGGATTGATTTCGGTTTGGAATCGTCTCCAAGGTCAGCCGTAGTGCTTGTCCACTCTACGAGTCCATCCGTTAGGGGCGGGGGTGATGTCATCACGGCCATGTTGGCAGAGTACATTGATGCCGCCAGCGGGCACAGTTGTTGATGAAAACCACACGGCCTTCACACGCATCACTGTGAGGCGTGCGACCGCATCGGGAAGGGCATGTTCCTCGACGTATTCCGCTTCAATCGCCGCTACGGCCTCTTTCAGCAACAAGGGTTGGTCGTGAACACTCTCAAGGTTGAGCAGGGCCGCTTCGTCGCTGCCATGAGGGAGCGGTGTGCCAGTTTCGTCAATAATCTCAACGCCTCGGGGCGTGCTTGGCATGAGATTGAGCATGATGGTTCCAGTCGCTCGCATGTTTGCTAAGGTGTCGCGTGGGCGTTTGTCCTTGTGGATTGAAAAGGAGGCAGTCAGATAGGGTGGTGCAGTTGATACAGCCATCACCGAGGACAGGGGTGCGAAGTTCCTTCTGCCCTCGCTATCCAAAGTTCCCGCAACCACGACGGGTCGGGGCGAGAGCACATTGTTGAGCCACGTGCTTCGTTCCACGTGTTCCATGGTATCAATGTCGAGGCGGTGTAGTGGCTCGGCATGTTCATCACCATGTTGTGCGAACCAGCGGTCAAGCGTCCCATCTGCGATTTCTTGGAGCGCATGTTCGTTGAATTCGATGTAGGCTTGCCACCTCGGAATTTCATCGATCTCACCTCGCGCTTGCTTACGTTCGATACTCGCCTTCGCATAGGTATTACAGCGTTGCAAAAACGCAGCAACGATACTCCGTTCGTCCTTCATGCCTTGTCCTCCCTTGCTTGTTCGTAGGCTTCGCGGCTCATGAGGTATCGGGCTGGATTTCCTGCCCAGACTTCGTTTGCCGGAAGGTGCTTGGTGAGGACTGCGCCCGCAGCCAATACGCTTCTTTGACCAACGTTACAACCTGCAATAATGGTGGCGTTTCCTCCAATCACAGCACCCGAGGCAACGTGTATTGGTTTCCATTTTACACGGTCGTTTGAAGGGGGGAAACGGTCATTGAGGAGCACTGCACTTGGTCCAACGAATACATCGTCTTCCAATTGGCAATCGTCAGCGATGTAGGCTGCCCCTTGAATTTTACATCGTTGGCCGATACGCACGCGCTGGCCGATGTGGGCGAGAGCGCCTATCGAACTTGAATGGCCAACAGTTGTATCTGTTCCAACATGGCAAGGCCACCAAGCGATACCCCCGCCAGACAATTCAATCCGCTGACCTTCGAGCGGCAGCTCCGACATCATTTCACCTCATTCGCTCATGCCGAGTTCACGCATTAACATCCCAACATGCCCTTTTGCTTTGACATTGTAGCGGCACCATGCAAGAGATCCGTCGGGATGGATGACAAAAGTCGAGCGAGCACATCCCATGTACTCTCGTCCGTAATTTTTCTTGAGGCGCCATGTGCCGAAGGCGTTGTGGAGGGCGAGGTCTTCATCGACCAGCAGCGGGAAATTCAGTTCTTGCTTCTCCACAAAGCGCTGGTGGGATTTGGCTGAGTCCTTTGAGACGCCCAGGACGACGTAGGATTCACCGTTCAAGCGGCCCATGTTGTCCCTGAAGTCGCAGGCTTGCGTGGTGCAGCCGGGCGTGGAGTCTTTCGGGTAGAAGTAGAGGATGACGGTTTTTCCTTCGTCGAGGTAGGTTTGCAGGGTGTGTTCGTTTCCGTGCTCGTCCGTGGCGGTGAAGGCCGGGGCGGCGTCGCCAGCACTGAGTTCAATCGTCTCGCTCATGCACACAACCCTGAGGCTGGCCACTAAAGCCATTGCTTTGAATTTTGATACAAAATGAGGCCGTATTCAAAGAGAATTCCGGCCCTATCACGCGTTTATTCATAGTGAATGAAAACACATTCATTTCGGGTGATTCATGGGGTTGCGACCGATTCTTTGAATAACTGCCAGTGCGCCAAACTACCTATGGTCGGCGCACGTATGTCAAGGCGAGCGCGTCGCCATTTCAAAAAAATACAGCGTGCTGACACGAAATACGCCCTTCAGGAAATCGCCAGCACCATCCAAACCGACCTTGACAAACGACTGTTGAGTTACGACGAAGCGCTGATGCTCGGCAACATGATACAAAACAGAGCCGATCAGGTGCCCGGTGACGCCATTGTCTACGCCATCTCTGACCGCGATGCTTACCGTCGCACCCTCGAACTCTACCTTCGAGACGCTCTCCTCACCCGTACTGAGCAACTCCTGCTGTGGGAAGAACGCCGGCGCCTCGGCATTTCGGATGCCGAGCACGATACGCTCCTCAACCAACTGCTCGCTCAGTGGAAGCGTCAAGGAAAGTCGGTCACCATCGACCGCTTCACAGAACCCAATCGCGGAGGTGCTGACCCTGTCTAAGCCAGCCGTGCCCTTGGGCCTTGTTGCCCTAATGTTGGTGGCAAGCTTGACGCCGCTCGCTATGGCCGATAGCGGACGTTCAACGCCCGACTTCGTGGTCTCATCCTTCACCCTGGACGATGCGGGTTCGATGAACCTC
>QQSD01000015.1:0-4237 GCA_003602485.1 Candidatus Poseidoniales archaeon
CGACTATAACACTTGGGTGAAAATTGGCAACAAAACGCCCCCCTGCACACATTTTGGAGCGTGCCGATGAGAGCGGAAATTACGCTTCTTTCAACCCGGTCAGCCAAGATGAACAACGTTCTTGCAAATCGTTCAAATCCTCGTCGTTGTGTAAGATGACATCAGCCTGCTCGATAAGTTGGTCAAGTCCCCAACCCCGCTCCCGTTCGTTTCTCGCCTCAAAAGCCGCTCTGTCGCCATCTTCCGACCGTCCACGCTGCTGGATTCTGTTGAAACGAAGTTCAATGTCCGTCACGATGGCCACTGTTTGGTATGCTTCGCCCCAACGGCCAGAAAATACATCGTCTTCTGCAGTCCCTCTCAAGCCTTCAATGAGTACGATGTCGTGCTCGTTGAGAAGCAGATCTACCTCATCACAGAGGCGTACTGCAAGCACATTTTCTCCAAATTCATGGCGCAATGCTGCGGCCACCTCCCCGAAAATGTGGGGCGATTCAGCAAGTCCCTGTTTTCGAACTTCAGCGCGAATCATATCGCCCATCGATACCACAGGGATGCCTGTTTGAGCCAAGACGGCTGCAAATTCGCCTTTACCAGAACCGGGCATTCCACACACAGCAAAGACCCGAGCCATGAAGGAAGGCCTGCGCCCTTCGCTCATGAAGATACCTCAATAAACTTCCAGAATATTTAGTTTGAAAACTCAGAACGGCCCCACCGACGGTCCATGAGCTTCCACAACACTGCTGATGCGAAGATAAGCATGATTGAGATGGTGATCATGCCCATGTAGCCTTGTTGAACCATGCTATCATCGTACATTTGCGAGGTAGCGGCGAGGCCGTCTTGTGATGCCCGCTCCCACCAATTTCCGTAGAGGGAAACATCGCCTTGTGTGAAGGAAAGAAGGAAGAGACCGAGAAGGGGAAGAACCGTTCCAATCCAAAACCAAATCATGATCGATGCATCAAAAATGGCTTTGTTGGGACGTAGCCCCATCAAAAAGGCAGTCAAGGCTACGATGTAAATTGAGTTCGCAAACATCACGATAATACTCGTTGGCAAGGATGCCCATTCATCCAAGCGCCAGGCCATCAAGACGATGAAGATGAGAGAAATCCACGATGTTGCAAGGAAGTAAACCACAACCTTTGCCCTGATTAAATCGGGTACTTTCAACGGAAGTCCATTCATAAATTCTGGCGAGTCAAGAATGGTGAGCCAAGAATAAAAATTGAATCCGAAAAAGCCCAAAAAAGGTGCATATGACAGGAGATTGATAGGAATCGGTGCCTCAGCAAAATCCACAAGCCAAGCCATTCCGAGCAGCACCAAGAGAGGAATCGCGTATGAAACGGTCATCTTTTTGATGGCTCCCGAACGGAACAGGTCAACAAATTCTTTCGCCACAATTAAGCGTACGTGACCTCGGCCAAGGAACCCTAATCGGGCATAGGTTGGGGCTAACAAATCACCCTGTTCCACAACACTGACATCAAAGTCATCGAGAATGAGCAACGCTGCAACAAAGCCAATGCCGATGGAGAGCATCAATCCAAGGATGATAAACACTCCATTCTGACTTGACTGGGCAGCCAGACCCCACAACAACAGACTGGAAGGTAATGCGCCAATTCCAATGGCCACGCCTATGGCGACAATGACCACGGGACCTACAATGGTGAAAGGTCGACCTCTCAGCCAAAGCGAGGAAGCGAGGAAGGAAAGTGCAAGACCTTGCCCTAATGTTGTAGCCATAGCGAGCCAGGTCCAAGGAAGCGATGTCCAGAGAAGTGGCGTCCGGATTCCTGCAAATCCGTCCAAGAGAATACCCAGCGCCATGCCGCTGATAATGGGCGTCAAAATGAGAAGTACATAGAAGAGTAAATCTTTGACAAAATAAGCGAAATGCGCCATCGAGTTTGGCAAAGGCTGGAGAGCTGGTGCAGCAAGAAGGTGATTTTTTGTCCCTGAGCGGCGAAGGATGGCGTCTCGCCCCATGAAGGCAAAGGTGCCCATTCCTAGGGAGAACATGAACAGAGGAAGGTGCAGGGCAAAGCGCAGTTCCTGCCATGTGAACGTTTTAGCGTCAAGGTCTGAAGACTGTGCGGATGAATCTCCGACGAGAAATTGCAGGCCAATCGTCGAAATGGCCGTGACGAGTGTGAGCAGGAGAGGAAAGAGGACGATTTGGCGCTTTTTTGCGAATTCAACACTCTTTCGAGATTCTTCGATGAACATGACCCTGAACGTGGCGGAAAATGCTGCCCACCCACGTAGCGGTTCGTTGAGGTCAACATCATGAGCAGAGGTCCCCAATCCTCCTTTATGTTCAATGACGTCATCGGTCCAAGGCCGTGACTCAATGAAGGTACCCGTCACGTTCATTCCTCCGAATCATCGTGTGTTACGCCCTCTTCTTCGTGTCGCTCCACGTCCTCAATAGAACGTCCGACCAGACGAATGAAGACGTCTTCAAGAGTTTCATCAGAAGATTGTTTCAAACCCTTGACGGTGCCTGCTGCAAGGACTCTCCCGTCGTTGATGATGGCCATGCGGTTGCACATTCGTTCGGCCATCTCAAGAACGTGAGAGCACAGGAAAATGGTCCCACCTTCTTCCACGTGGTTGAGTAACCATTCTCGGCATTTACGCTGATAAATCGGGTCGAGGTTGGCAAAGGGCTCGTCCAAGAAAAGCAATTTTGGTTTGTGAATGAAGGCACTTGCGAGCATCACCTTTTGTCGTTGACCTTTGGAAAGATCCTTGCACATCGTGTCCCGCTTGTCTTGAAGTCCAAACCAATCAAGCCAATGTTCAACCTTGGCAAGCATGTCGTCAACTCCACGAAGTCGGGCGACAAATTCGAGGAATTCCGCAGGAGTGAGAAAGGAGGGCGGAGATTCTGATTCGGGGACGATGCCAATGTTGGCTTTGACTTTCTGTGGGTCGTTGACAGCATCTACGCCAAGAACTTCAATTTGCCCTTTACTGGGTCGCAGTTGACCGGTTAGGAGTTTGATGAAGGTTGATTTCCCTGCACCATTCGGGCCGAAAACACCGAAAAACTCCCCCGAATGAACTTCAACATTCAAGGGATGAAGCGCAATGAAATCACCGTACTTCTTGGCCATGTCTTTTGCACTGACCAAAGGAGCGCTGGCATCACTCATGACCCTCTTAGAAGGGTGCCAAATATCATACCTTGGTTTAACATCATTGGAGAAGGGCGATGAGATATTGAAGAAGGACATTATGGCAGAATCATGAACCCACCGGAAAGTGATGTGCTGAACATTGAACTTCACGCCGTTAATGAAGAGGTTGAACTCGGATTTTTCGCCTGCCTTACCATCAATCGACCCGACAAAATGAATGCACTGAACAGTGAGGTCATGGACGACCTGAAAGCGATGTGCGCATGGGTAGAAGGACGTGATGATGTTCGATGTTTGGTGGTCACTGGAGCACCCCCCAACGAACCGCCCGAGGGCAAGCGAGCCAAACCTCATGCCTTCGTAGCTGGTGCTGATATTACCGAATTCGCTGGAGCGGGCAGTGAAACCATTCGTGTTAAATTCACAGATAATGCCGTCGAGGCACTTTGGAATCTAAGTAAACCAACCATTGCCATGGTGGACGGTTTTGCATTGGGTGGAGGATGTGAAGTCGCTTGCTCGTGCGATATTCGTATTGCCAGTGCTCGCTCGAAGTTCGGAACGCCGGAAATCAACTTGGGCCTCATCCCAGGCTACGGCGCTACCCAACGTTTGGAACGCCTGGTGGGTTACGGCAAGGCCCATGAGATGATCATGACCGGAGAGATGGTCAACGCTGAGGAAGCACAACGCATCGGTTTGGTCAATCATGTCGTTGAACCGGATGTTTTGGAGGACACCGTGTTCAAGATGGCCCGGACCATCAGCAGCAAATCATCTCATGCCCTCCGAGTTGGCAAAGAAACACTCCGTACTGCCCTCGACGTTGGCTTGACTGAAGGCGTGGCTGTTGAGGCTGAGGCGTTTGCAGGCCTGTTTGACAGTGAAGACAAAGAAATTGGCGTTCAAGCCTTCATCAACCGAACGACACCTGAATGGAAGCACAAGTGATTGGTGCGCCCATAAGAGGGGGAGCCGCTCTCGAAAACGATAGCTAACTAGGAAGGAGACCTTATGAAAATTCAACACAATTGTTGAACGTTCTAGGTTTGAAATGCTTCTGAGTTAGGACTACGAGC
>QQSD01000015.1:4299-31321 GCA_003602485.1 Candidatus Poseidoniales archaeon
GGCAAATGCCCCCCCTCTCCCAAGAGACTGCTTGGGAACAGCGTTTGGTAAGGACAACCTCAACCCTTGGTATATCGAATACCTCGAAGTTTGAGGTACTCGAAGAAATGAGCAAGATGCCTCTTGTGCTTCTTGCGGAACCAGTGTTCAATCACCACAACATCTGGAGACGCCGAAAATTCACTGAAGGCCCATTTGGGCCGTTGCATCAATTCTTTCAACATTCCTTCGTTCTTCATGTCCACTTCATCAGGTGAACTGCAGCAAGGGCCTGTGATGATGCGACGGATTGGTATTCCCTTTCGTATCGCATTTTCTACATTTACTTGTTTTGCTTCACCTTCGTCGCTCTCTCGCTTTTGAGACTTGGCGCGTTGATGTTCAGCCGACCGTTGCTGTCGAACCCTGGGCTTCAACTCATGTTGCTGAGTTTCTGGATTGAACCAATAATCCTGGTTGTTCTTGTTGCCCTTCTTCTTTCTTCCCTTGTTCTTATTTTTCATATTCTGATCTCCGTTTTTCCAATGCTTTGCCTATCGTACTGCGCAGAAACGCGCACTAACATCGCCATGTGGCGATGCGGCGCTTCCGCATGTCGTTCGCATTCAGCTCGTCTTGGTTTTACGGAAATCAGTTCATGATGGGACCTCGGTGCAAGTCTGCATGTTATATTTGCACTTGACAGTATATAAAATCATCTCACATATTCCAGCAAAGTGGTGTGAGACAATGCTGAGCAAGATGAACGAATTATTGGTTCATTTCATCCCGTAGCGCTGCCAAGGCACCGCTTGCACTGGGGAGAGGTGGCAGCGCCAATGGCATACCATCAGGGCCAACCAGGGGAGGTAATTCCTTTCCATCAGGACCAACGAGCACAGGTACGGGTGTTGCTGGCTGGGCTTGTTGAAGGGATTCGAATCCTACGTCAAGGGGCAAGCGTAATTTCAAGATGCGCCCCTCATCAATGCGGATGAACGTGGCGCCGTAGACGTGACCAGGTTCAGGATGCTCGGGTTCAACCATGACAGAATGGCCGTGACCGGGTGTTTGTAACAACGCAACGAGGTCCTCGCCCGAGGCATGATCCTCCCACATACGTGCAGTGGAGGCTCGAATTTCAGCCATTTGCCCCATGCGGCGACGCTTGATACGTTCCCGGATGGCTTCATGGCGCTGACGACGATCGGTCACGGTCATCTCAATGTCAGCGTCTTCAACTGATTCTGGACTCACATCAACAACATATTCATCGGCAACGTGGACGTCTTCGATTTCTACTTCGATTTCGACCTCAACTTCTTCAAGTGATTGCATGCTAGCTTGGGCCGCTTGAGCAGCTGCTATTTTTGCTAATTTACGTTCTCGAAGCGTTGCGCCGTCAAGGGAATTAACAACGACTGGAGCAGGGAGGTCATCCTCTTCCTCTTCTTCGGTTTCAACAACGACTTCGGGTTGTATCTGAGTCTCGGGTTGGGGGCGTGGACGTTGCCGTTGTTTGGAAGCAGTAGGTGCACCTCCCAAATTGACCCATAGAAAAGCAAGAACACCCATTGCACCAACAAAACCCCACTTTGCTTCATCGGTTAATTGACCGACGGTAGAGAGGTAAAATGCAAGCACGGAGACAAAGAGCAAACCTACGACGGTCCTCGTAAATCCCATGTCCCTCATCCAGCCGACTCATTGATGCTTTATGACGGTGATGGAGAGACTTGTCGTGAGAAGATTCAGCCTTCAAGGCAATTGTTCCAACAAATGCTCAAGTGCCCGCCTGCGATGGCTGAAACGGTGTTTCACATCCAGTTCAACGCCTCCAAAAGCCATCCCGTGAGTGCTTATTGCCCCGAGTTCACCTGCTGGGAGAGGCTGGCCGAAGTCATCCAAATCAAGGGGGACAAAGACAGGGTCATACCCAAATCCGTGACCTTCATGCATTTCACTTGCAAGAGAACCTGGGCATTCGCCAAGGCCAACGAACATTGAAGTTCCATCCCACAAGGCTGTAACTGCATGATAAGAAGCACCCCTCAATTTCTTGTGTTGTACGGGGTCATCACTTTCCAAATGGGCTAACAGACGTAAGATGCCTTGGCATCCAATCGTCTCGTGAACGTAGGAAGAATACACGCCCGGAAAACCATCCAAGGCGTTGATAAACAACCCAGAATCCTCAACCATGACCATGGCATTTGCGTCGGGAAGGTGTGCTTTGGCTTGCTCGAGTTTTGAGATGGCAATGTCCTGCAAGGAGTCGGATTGCGGTTCAATAATTGCATCCTCTGGGACAACGAGTTGTTCAATGTTGTACCCGAGCGGCGCAAAATGAAGTTGCGCTTCTTCCAGTTTACCCTGATTGCTTGTGAGAAACCACACGGTTGCTTCCATGGAACTCCCAACCTCACGCAGCATATGACCGTGACTCCTGCGCGTTCAAAAAAGCGCAAGAATTCAATCAAAATGGACTACGTTCATAGCCTCAAGACACAACCGCATTGCATGGTCTCCGACTGGATGGCGGTAGCACTTGGTGGGGCAATCGGCGCGCTGCTTCGCTTTTATGTCAGTGAAACCGTCTCCTCTGAGGGCTTTCCTTGGGCGACACTTACGGTCAATCTCGTCGGTTCTCTTTTGTTGGGCGTTATGACCGCAGCCGTTGCAGCCAGCACGCTCAGTGAAACACAGGCTCTGCTCCTCGGAACGGGCATCTTAGGCGCCTTTACAACACTCTCAACCTTCTCGATTGAAACTGCCACGCTCTATGATGAAGAGCAGTGGTCTGCTTTACTGGGCTACATTGCATCATCCGCACTCGGTGGACCCTTGCTCGCGCTGGTCGGGTGGAGGGTGGGCAACAGTGTTCTTTTCCCGCTCACTTGAGGATAGCTAGCATCCGGTTTAATGCGAGAAGAGAGCCCTCTTGAACATCATCGGGAACGATGACCTGATTGGGAATTTCTCCGTTCACCAAGCGTTCGAGGACGTCCATGAGGTAGGCCGGATGAATCATGTACATCGTTGAGCAAGGACAAATCTCATCATCAAGGCATTCAATATGCTTGTCTGGATGTTCCCGTGCCAGGCGTGCAACCATGTTGATCTCCGTACCTATGGCCACGTTTGAGCCGGATGGAAGGTCGTTGACATAGTTACGAATATATTGCGTCGAACCGTTGGTATCGGCGAGTTCAACGGTCTCTTTTGGACACTCAGGATGAACGACCACAAGACCGTCTGGATATTGTGAGCGGAAGTCCTGAATTTGTTGAGGAGTAAAACGCTTGTGAACGGAACAAAAGCCGTGCCAAAGAATGATTCGTGAGTCTTTAATTTCACCCATGGCTCCAATCCCTGGCGTCCAAGTTGGCATCTTTTCTTCGCCTATGCCCATTGCCAAGCCCGTATTTCTTCCAAGATGTTGGTCGGGGAAAAACAACACTGCGCCTTTCGGACCTGCTCGTTCGAAGGCCCAATTCAACACGCCTTGAGCGTTGGATGAAGTGCAAACAACACCCCCGTGGCGACCGACGAAATCCTTCAGGTCTGCGCTTGAATTCATGTAGGTCACAGGTACCAGGTAGGCCTCACCATCCTCAGCAGGATGTTCGGGGTGCTCCCTGTGAATCGGGTCACTCAAGCCCGATTCACTCAGCAAATCAGCCCAAGCAACTTCAACCTCGCTCAGGGTTGCCATGTCTGCCATCGAACAACCTGCCCTCATGTTGGGAAGGATAACTGATTGGTCAGGGGAGGTCAGAATATCGGCGGACTCGGCCATGAAGTGAACGCCACAAAAGATGATGTATTTGGCTGAGGAATCTGCTGCCTTTTGACTCAGCATGAAGGAATCTCCCAGGAAATCAGCATGCATGACAATACTGTCTCGTTGGTAGTGATGGCCGAGAATTAACAAGTCGTCGCCAAGCTGCATCTTCAAGTCTTGAATGTGGTCAGCAATGGCCTGTTCTTCCATAGAAAGCGAGGTGTCCATAAAATCAACAGAACACATCGGTAGGCTAATGCTCATGGCTCTCATGTGACCCAAGCGTTTACCCTTTTTGAAGGAACGGATGGGGCGTGAAGTTTGAAAACACCCATGCATTGCGCAGAACATGGCCTTCCATGCCACCCAGCGACTGCACCTCGGTGCTGAAGCAGAAGTATGGAAGGGTACGTGGTTTGGAAACGAAGCCGTCAGGAAACAACGACGACCTCGGGCATGGCGCCATCCTAACCTCGATCATCGGTTGGGCGTACGTCGGATGGTTAGCGAAGCACGATTGCTGGTCAAAATACGACGCTGTGGACTTTCCGTGCCTGCAGTATGGGATTTGGACTACGAGGGTGGACAATTGATCATTGAGTATCTTCCTGGTCGTCCACTGATCGAAGTTCTTAACGATGAACACACAACCTCTGAGGATGTTGAGCAGATTCTTCATCGCGTAGGTGCAAGTGTTCGACACCTCCACAGAGAAGCCGTCACCCACGGCGACCTTTCTACCAATAACATCCTCATCGACGGAGATCAAGTCCACCTCATTGATTTCGGTCTCGCTTCCATCGAATACGATGTCGAACGATTTGGTATTGATCTGCACGTATTGGATGAAATTTTAGGCGCCTCTCACCCACAATGGGAAGGTGCAATTGACCATGTCATCGAAGGCTATCTGAACGCAGAAACCATTCTGGGGGAGGCACCGCTCCTGCAAGGAGGCAAGGTTCCCTCTGCCACCGAGGTCCATACGCGACTCGAGGATGTTCGTACTCGCGTTCGATATCACGGATGACGTTGTGTGCGACGTTCGCTCTGTCGCTGCCACATGTTCCATGCGACCACCACAAAGGCTAGAAGAACGCCTGCTTGGAGAACAAAACTCGAATAAAGTCTTAATTCAGGTTCCCAAGAATGGATTTCCAACGTTTGGACCTCGCCATCTAATTCAAAGTATACCAAATGATGCTCAAGGACCTGTGGACCCCACTGCTCCTTCGTATCTGAAGTCAATATTTGTGTAGTATTTGCGTCCAATTCAACGAAGTAAATTTCTCGGTCAAGATACTTCATTTGGGGGGAAAGAGGATTCAGATGGTCACGAACGGACCACGCCATGACGCCGTGACCGATGGAGGGGTCTGAAGCGTGGTATTTCGGATTACTTGCAAGCCACTGCGTGGCCGATGAACGGTTGTAGAGAACCAATCGATCGGTCGCGCTCACGTTTACTGTCACGGCGATATGCTCACGAGTGAATGCAAGGTCAACAATACTGGCGTTCTGCATGTCGACTGGCGTGAGCCATGTTTCGAGGATCGCGTCTTCTTCGGGAGGTGCAGAGGCATTGATTTCATAAGCCACTTGACCTGAAACACCCAACTGCACGACGTTAACGGTCGTTGGAGCAGCATTGACAACAAAGGCGATTTCCGAACCCGTGCAGGTCAGGTAGCGAATGTCATCCACTGGCTCTTGGGTTGGGCTCATGGATTGGCCATTGAGGTTCATCGCCTGTAATTCACCATTCACCGTATATACGATCACAGGGGTTTGTGCAAATTCACACATCAGAAGCATGTCATGTGCGGGCATCGTTATGATCGACTGGGGCGATATCAGGTCGTTCACATCATAGGTGAAGAGATGGGTGTCATTGGTCACTACAAGAGTCTCCTGGAGAAGAGCATAGGTTGAATTCATGCTGAGACCGGGTACTGCGAGCATCTCTGATTCGTAATCTTCGAGGGAAAGGTCGTGCAGCACCAGAACAACGCCTTCGCTTTGATTGTCAAGAGTCACCAACCATCCATCGGCTGCAGCAGTCGTTTGAGGAGCCTCTACGCCACCTGCGGGCAGTGAACGGTTGGTCAAATCCCACGTGACAACCGCCATGACTACAATCAAAATTGCGACAGCCATCCTCCATGTCTCCCTACTGCTTGGTGTGCGGTATTGCTTCCACAACATCTTGCTTCGATTTTGAACCACCCCCCATGCCTTTTGGGGACGGGTGAGGACCGTCACGATACGAGCGTTCATCGTCCGCTCGTCAAAGAATTTCCACCACGTGTTGGAGGTGCGGTCAGCCATGGAGACAGCTGCTCCTGCAACCAGCATGCCGCCAATGATGTCAACAAACCAGTGAATGCCGAGATAGATGATGGTAAATGCGGTGAGAAGGGTGTAGGCAAAGACTGTGTGGCGATAGCGGTTCCACCGGCGGTCATCGTCAAATCGGGTCAAGCAGAGCCACACGGCAAATGGAATTCCAATGTGAAGAGAGGGCATGCCGTTGGTAAAGGGGTCGACTCTGCGAAACCAGTCGGCGATTTCAGGCGTCAACGTATAGGCCAAGGTTTGCATTTCGGGTATGGCATCCCCCGTGACTCGTACGTTGAAGAAAAGATAGAAGGGAACGGCAAAGATATACACCCAAGCAATCGAAAGAGTGACTCGGTCGGCTAGCCAACGGTCATCAAAGTAGGCGAAGTAAAACACTGAAACATAGCAAATGAACATGAATCCAGCCACGTAGAAATGAGTGAGGGCTTGGGTTAGAAGTGGATGTTCAAAGGTTTGCTGAACCCAAAGAACGAGGTTGCCTTCTATGGCCCAGATATATGGCGTCATGTCCAATCCAGTACTCGCCATGAGGACTCGGTCAATTTGGTCAAGACCGTCCTTTGCATTGTAAATGGCGAAGACGATGAGGATGTGGATCCAGTATCGCCTGAAAAAGTCAACAAAAGGTGGAAGGGATATCTTTGCCCAAGGTGGTTTGAACACGGGCAAAAGGATGACGCCCAGAGCAAGAGCGCTGATCATCCAGGTCAGGTAGACGCTCTGCATAGCACTCACTCCATTGGTGGGTCATGGCCTCTTCTTCATCAAGGCGTCGTCCCTCTGGTCGAAACGAGGGTGTTCTCTCTACCATGCGCCGTGAACGTAGGGTCGTCCACGGTCAGGATCACGACGGAGAGCGAGGTCGTGAATCCGTTCAAATCGGTAAATCCCACTCGAACATCCCTGCTGCCATTCAAAGCCGAGGGCATATTTCCCAACCGTACGAATGTGAGGTTTCTCGGCGGGTAAGGCTTCTACTTGACGTCGTAGCGTACGACTTCCATCGTCCTCGTTGCGCATCGGCGAGCACTTGGCACAAGGGCAAGCGTGGCGAAGGTCGTCATATGTCACCGCATAGGTAGTACCGTCATCGTAGGTGAGTTCCATGTCCTGCTCTCGCCGCTCAAGCTTTTTCAGGGTAGGAAGAGTGTCGCTCATGTCTTCACCTCAAATAATTTCCAATCCGCCATCTGAGCCGTCCGAGAGTTGGTCTTGGATGGCAGAGACCACTTTGGCGAATGCAATAGCGGAAGCTCCGTCGGGTTCAGAAACGATGCGATGAACACCGTCATCTCCACCACGAACAAAGCCCGGGTCGAAGGGTAGAGCACCGAGGAAAGGAACACCAAATTCCTCTGCAGTGGATTTGCCACCGCCTTCTTTGAAGATGTCGAGGGTGAATGAGAAGTTGCCTTCTCCGTCGGCTGATGTCGTGATTGTTTTTCCACCCGGTGCGGCTACGGAGAATTCACTTCCCGGTGTGGCAGTACCACTCACTGTGAAGCCACTCATGTTCTCAACCACACCGATAACTGGTACCTTCAGAGATTCTGAGAAGGTAATCGACTTGCGGCTGTCCAAAAGAGCGACTTGCTGGGGTGTTGTCACGATGACCATGCCGTCAATATCAGGGAGTGATTGAGCAACGGTGAGAGGTTCATCCGATGTACCTGGTGGGAAATCGATGATGAGGTAATCCAATTGGCCCCACTCAACATCACCGATGAATTGCTGAATAGCACCCAATTTGATGGGCCCACGCCACACGACGGGAGTGTCTTCATCTTCGAGCAAAAAGGCCATGCTGATGACTTTCACACCCAAATGGCCTTGAGCAGGGTGAATGCGCTTGTTTTCGACGTGAAGGCGACGTCCATCGAGTCCCATCATCTTGGGAACGTTCGGACCTGTGATGTCAATATCAAGAATGCCAACATCAAAACCTTGCTGTGCAAGGGAAAGGGCGAGTCCTGTTGAGACGGTCGATTTGCCAACTCCACCTTTGCCGGAAAGAACCATGATCTTATGTTTGATATTACGACCGATTTCCTCCATCGCCATCTTTCGCTTCATTTGCGCATAGGCCTGTTCCATCTGTTTCTGCTCTTGAGCCGATGGACCTGCAGGTGCTGCATCGTCGCTTCCAGGGGTCGTGATGGTTACGGGTGAATCCGCCATGTTCCGACCATCCTACAGGGCTACTTCAACCCACCCACGACGGAGGGTGAACCAGAGGAAAGTAAGGTCATGTGCGTCCAACCCTGAACCGTTGCAGTGATTCCAAGGATGACTCCAACCGCATACGGGTCCCACGACATCCCCCCGTAGGCCCACGCTAAGCCGAGTGCCAGCGGGAGAGTTACGAAGGTAGCCATACCGTTTGTACGTCTGCGCTCGAGCCTTGAAGGAGCATCTTGAATCACGACGGTTAGAGGTCCAAAAAAGAGGATTTGGAAGGTAATGGAAAGAGCAACAAGGCGGAATATAAGGTCCCACTCAAGAGATGCCGCCACCACGTGCATAGCGAAGAGCAGGGCAAAAGCGCTAAGATTCACTACAAATGCTTTCCAAGGCACAGCAGGAGGTCGAGAACCTCGTATGTCAAATCATGTATCTCTAGAGAAAGCCTTGATAGGTGCTCGACCTTTGCTTTCTCATGATGAAAGTTCTTTTTGTATGCGTTGGAAATTCATGCCGGTCCCAAATGGCCGAAGGGCTCGCTCGCGAGATGGGTTTTGATGCCAGTTCTGCTGGAACACACCCTGCGAATGAAGTCGCAATCAATGCGAAACGATTCCTCGAGGGACGTGGTATTGACGCCAGCAACATGGTTCCTAAGAATGTCGACCAGTTCAAAGCAGAGGATTTCGACAAGGTCATCTCAATGGGCTGTGGAGTTCACTGCCCGGTGATGAGAATTGATGAGGACTGGGAACTTGAAGATCCTGTAGGGCAAGCGTATGAGGTTTACGAAGCAACTGCTGCAGAAATTGAACGACGCCTCAACCTATTGGTTGCTCACTCCTCTTCGGATTGAGGGACATCGCCCACGCCATCGATGTCGATACGAAGTACACTGACAGTTCGCATGGTTCCACTTTCGGTTGGCATTTCTTCAGAGCCACATTCAAGGTGCTGAATGTGAATTGTTTCAGGCAAGCCTTGGGCAATGTGTCCGTTTCTCCTCCGACAAATCTCCGCAACATCGACAGCGCGAGAGATGGTTGCCCCACGTGCAACCAGTTGTATGGCCCGGTCACCGGCCTCCATCGCCATTACAACGGCGCGTACGTAAGCGTGCAGGGGTTTTTTTCCAATGAAGATGGTTCGGCGGTCAGACATAGGGCTCTCCGGTCAATCCTTAGCCCATTCACCCCATAAAATTTCACAAATCAGCGGACAAAATAGGCTCGCTGTGGGTCAAAGAGTGCGAGCGCCGGGACTCGAACCCGGGTTCAAGCGTTGGCAACGCTCGGTGATAACCACTACACTACGCTCGCTCGCATCCTTGCGACTTGGCGGGAGTTTAAACCATTGTCGGCGTGAGCCTTAGCGTGTGTTCGGCCCACAGCGTGTCAATTAAAGGGGAGAGATATACCCTTATTGCATACCGAAACGGTCGTTTTTCCCATCTTTGCCTTCATTGCTTCGCATGAGGAGCGCGATGACGAGACCCGCTGCGAGAAGAACACCAACGCCGACAACCGCTAGAAGAGCCGCGCTCAAACCTTCAACATCATCTACTGAAGATTCAGATTCGGAAAGTTCGATAACGGCGTCGCCTAGATTGACTTCTCCGTAGGTATCAAATGCGCGCAAGGAAACCTCATGAAATCCGAGAGGTGTTCCTGCACGAACTGAAAGCAAGGCAGTATAGTTGCCATCACCTGCTACTTCATCCCCGCCATTAAGCCCGTCATCATACATCATAACCCACGATGTGACCCCGACTGGAGAATACACTCCCATGTTGATTTGAACGCGCTCAATGCCGTCCGGGTCATTCACAGAAACTGAATACGGAATGTTCTCAAGGTCTCCTTTGGTGATGGTGAAAGGCTGTGTTAGAATCGTTGGCCTGTCGTTGAGTATGGTCACTTCAATGGGTGATTCCCCCTCGCTGTTGACGTAGTGCGGCCCAAAGAAGGGGTGGCCAACCCCGTCAGAAGTTAGCATCCATGTGCGGTAGGATCCACTGGCCCCTATCTGGTCGGTAAGGGAGAGAAGGAGACTTTGGTCACCAGGGGTCATGCCAAGTGGCATTGGGACCATCGTCGCCCACACGTTGCCACTTTTGTTCAGTGAAATCATCGTGCCACCGTACTCACGAAGATCAAGGTTCACGCTCTCCACGCCATGGCCGTCGTAGGCTTCAACGTTCAGAACGATGGATTGACCACGCTCGAGAGAAGAAGGGAGCAACTCTACAGCGGTGATTCGAGGTGCTTGATTGACCACGAGGATGGAGCCAGAGGCAGAACTACTTGCTCCAAAACCATCACTTGCGGTAACATTGAGGCCAACATCTCCGACTTCCAACCCTGGTACAATGATGGAGGTTGTAAACACGTCATCTCCGATTGCAAAATCACCTTCGAGGCCCCGGTCGTTGAGTGTGACGATGTCACCTCCTATCGGACTCAAGTCGACTTCAACGGTTTCGATGTTCCATTCTGAATCTTGAACGACAACCTCGAGATGAGCGATGCTACCTCCTTCTCCGAGGACGAGTCCTTCTTGCAAGCGTAGCTCGCCAATGACCGGTGGAGAGTTTTCGTCTTCGCTCACAATGGCAGGCGATAGCACACGCTCGAGGTATTGTGATTCAACGACTGTCACCGTTTCATTCGACTCACCGAAAGGAATTGACAAGGTTCGAGTCGTACTTGACAGAAGACCTTGCAGTGGACCCACTGACACGATGGTACCAGAGGCCTGTCCTGATTCACCCGACCCCCCGTAGGAGCCGGACCATTCGATGACTGAGAGGTTGTGACCGTCTCGAGTATCAATGCGAGGCATCCCAGCAGTGACTGTCAAAGTCAACCCGTCTTGCCCGTCCAGTCGTAATTGGTCATGTTGGGCCATAGGAATAGGCATGAGCCCTGTTTCACGTCCAACGGTGAGGTCACCCAAGCCATCTTCTGCTTGTGGAGCACTCGCATTTTGCTGAATAGGACTGCGTTCGGGTCGTTCATCACCTTCCGAAGCATCCGCTCCTGTTTCTCTCCAAACCAGGCGAACGGTTCGATTGTCCCAATCCGAATGAACGACTTGATAATCCCACGTCTCATTGTGTGTGGCACCAAGCCCAGCCCCGTCGAAGAAATTACCCCCGTTGATTCCGGTGATATTGAACCATGATTCTTGATAGATGACATTCACCAAAAAGACCTCTTCTGTCGCATTGGCCTGAGGTCCCGTCTCTTCAATCCCTCGAAGGACTCCAAAGGTTCCCTGAACGTCTCCCGAAAGAGTTCCGTCCACGTGCAAATCGTCAATCAGTGTCGTACCGTTGACGATTTTGGTATGCAAATCGAGAATGCTTCCGTTGACCATGACCGATGCATTTTCATCTTGGTCTTCGAATCCGAAGGTCCCAGTGCCGTACAATTCTTCGTGGTGTTGCACTCGAATACCTTCTTCCCAGTGTTCAAGCGATGTGAATCCATCCAATGAGACATCCAAACGGGTTCCATCATCAATGAGAACGAAGTCTGCCATGGCTTCAAATTGTGTGTGCTGGAGAACGCGTTCCCCGTCCACATCGTGGTATTCGAAGTAGAACACCGAGAGTTCCCCGTCGATGCTCAGACTGGAATTGTCCACATCCTCTGAAACGTTGAGCTCTCCTGTGGCCTCAAGGAGGAGGCTTTCTTCGATCACGCCCTCAATGAGAGACCGATTGAGATGGGCTTGTGAAACGTCGGCGTGAATCACAGTGACGGTATCTCCGTCGACGATGCTTGTATCCAATGAGCCATAACCACGGGCATCAAATATTTGGGAAGTGAGAATGCCCCCGACAATCGTTTCGTTTTTCCAGAGTTGAGTAAAGACAAGGTCAAGGTCGGTTTGGCCGTCCTCGGTTGTTTCCAAGGTTTGGAAGGTCCCGTTCCCAAGTTCCCATGAGTTGAGAACATCACCGGTACGTTGTTGCCATCCCTGTCCGTCAAAAACCAATGAAAAGCGTTGTTCACCCTCATCGGTCGTGTAATTTTGGTCCATTGACCATGTTGTAGAAAGTAAGACTTCGTGATCGTCCATGGGTTGATTCCAAACACCCACCACCATGCTTCGCTCCGTTGAAACACTGATAGGCAATGTATTGTGGCTGGTGATGTCAACACCCAAATCAATGGTATCGCCCCACTGAAGGCTCGTATTAAAGGTCAAGAGAGCCGTTCGCATTCCATCTTCCTCGCCCCATTCGAGTTGATGGTTCGTTTCGAGAGCGACTTGGTCACGCAGGTGAAGCATGTCAATGTTCAAGCCGTAGGTTCCATTGTCCGAAAAAGTCAGCAGATAGGCGTGGTCGTTAGCACCACTGCCACTCTGCAACCAGTGTGTAGTGATGTTCACGGACGGAGAGGTGGTCTCCTCTGCTTGAATCGGTACCGTTGAGAGGATGAACATGCACAGAAGTCCGACACAAAGACCTCGCCTCATGTTGTTCATGTAGAGAAGGTGGTGACGCTCCCCTTCAAGACTTTGGGTATCTTGATGCCTCAAAGGTCAAGAACATAGCCAAACAGCAGAGGCAGAACAATGGTTGCGTCGCTGTTGATGTTGAACTTCGGCGTGTCCACAGCAAGTTTGCCCCAAGTTATTTTTTCATTGGGCGGTGCACCCGAATAACCACCAAAAGACGCAGTAGCGTCGGTGATTTGGGCAAACCATGACCAGAGCGGGACGATATCTTCGAGGTCTTGATGGAGCAGAGGGACAACACAGATAGGAAAATCACCAGCAATCCCTCCTCCGGATTGAAGGAAGGCAAGCGGCCCTGTTTGATTCTTGTAAAACTCGATGAGGTGAAGCATATAATGGGTGCCTGAGGCGATGATTTCAGGCGTTACTAAACCCTGAGAGCACCGCGCTGCGAAGATATTCCCGAGGGTTGAATCCTCCCAACCCGGAACATAAAGCGGAAGGTTCGCTCGAGCCGCTTCCAAAAGCCAAGAATGAGGTGCATCGTTGGAATTAACAGCATCCAAGGCATTGGAAAGCAGCAGTTCGTAGAGATATTCATGTGGCAGTGCCGTGGTTGACTCTCGACTCGCTTTGGTCCACAACTTCATGAGATGGCCTTCGATAGTTCGAATCGCTTCCTCTTCAGGAATACAGGTATCTGTGACTCGGTTGAGATGACGCTCCAACAGCAATGCTTCGTCCTCCGGACCAAGGTCCGCATAATTCGGAAGGTGAACGTAATGCTCACCCGCAACCAATTTGAACAAATCCTCCTCCAAATTCGCACCCGTACACGAAATGGCAGCAACGTGACCATGGCGAATCATTAATGACAAACTTCGTCCAATTTCCGCCGTACTCATCGCTCCAGCAAGCGTCAAGAAGAGTTTCCCTTCACCGTGAAGAAGACCACTCAATGATGCACTTGCACGCTGCAATTCCCCAGCATTAAAGTGGCGGAAATGTTCGTCAACAAAGGCTCGTATTTTCACGCTTTCACGCTCCGGTGGTAAATCGTTCAATACGTTCTCGCTTGACCAATACAAGTTCTGGCATGACCTCCAACAGAGCGGCATGAAGGTCGTCAGCAACGGTATCCGGGTCGGTTTGACCGCAGGTGAAACAATCCACGGCTAGCAAGCCCCGGTCAGCATAACAGTGAGCTGTTAGATGGCTCTCATCGATCAAGACGACCGCTGCAAAACCGGGAGGTGAAGTGCTGCCGTCGAAAGGGACGGCTTTAGCATGAACTTCCGTTGCTGGACTACGCTCTACCGCCGTCCTCATGAGTTCAAGCACCTGGAGATGTGACGCTTCGTCCGTGAAAAAAGCCCCCGTATAGTCCATGAAAACATGGGATCCGGCACTTTGAGCTGACGTCATGTTATCACCTTGCGACCGAAGTTCCCTCTTGATTATGGCGATGGCCCGTCTTGCTTGAAGTGCTCAAAGGAATACGAGGGAGCATCTCCACGTTCTACCAGTTCCGTGCGTTTCCAACGGCCTTCTCGTTTAGCGAGAAGGTGGCATGCAATGATTTTGGTACCGAGGCATGCTGCTGTAAATTGCGTCAAAGGGGTGTCATGTTGAGGTGTGATCTCGTTCACATCCGCACTGATGACGGTGATGTGAGGGTTCGCAAAGAGCACCTCGATTGTCTCCACCGCTTGCCAGTAGGACAACCCCCCCGGGACAGGCGTTCCCGTTGCGGGAACAAGCGCCCCGTCAAGACCATCGATGTCAAGCGTGAAATGCACAGGCCCACTCAGTTCACGAAGTTCCTCAAGCCATTTGGACCATGCAACACCACCGGTGTGTGGATGTTGTGTATCCCGAGCGAAGAAAGTGGTAATGCGTTGGTCCGAGACGATTCGTTGTGCTTCCTCAGAGGAATAGGCTCGAACACCTGCTTGAAGCAAGCGTCCGACGCCGAGGTCCAAACTTCTTGAGGCAGCACAGGCGTGGGAGAAGATTTCACCGTTGAGATGTGAACGGAGATCTGCGTGAGCATCCAACTGAACGACGGTCAACTTCGAAAGGTCTCCATCTACCAAAGGATGGCTCGATGCGGCCTGAATGATGGGCGGTAGGATTCCGTGTTCACCGCCTAAGAAGAGCGGGAAACATTGTCCGTTGAGCCATGGCATGGCGTGGCCGAGCATCTCATCGAGTTGCAACCGAAGTGTTGGAGCCTGTGCCTCAAAGTCCTCCAGTGTCACGAACGTCGCACCAGCTGGCAAATCTTCTCCCAAGATTTGGTCAAATAATTCAACTTGAGCACTGGCCTGAATGCAGGCACGGGGGCCATCAGCAGTACCCATTCCATAGGATGTTGTCAATTCATACGCAAGGGGAATGACGGCAACATCAACCGGACCACTCCGTGCGGGCAAACCGAGGAATTGACTTGCATCAAACACCTCATCCATGCCGCCAAGGGAGCGAGCCCCCTTCAAGGACTTGCCGATACCCTTTCGGTGGTGTAAACGGAGGGCAAGGCAGTGTTTTCATGAAGTTCAAGGGAACACTTAATATGGGTCGGAGGACAATATAATATAGCAACGGGGACCGAAAACACGCGGTTACGGTTTCCGAAAAAGGGGTTGTAAAGATGGGAATGACACTAGCAGAATTGACCAAAGCAATCCAACAACACATTGACCTGGACATGGATTCCGAGGTCGCTCAAGGAATGGCTGAGCACGCATTGGGCTTTTTTGGATTCTACAACCGCATCATCGACAACGCCCTTGAACCAACCGACCGCAACCTGTTTTACATGTTCCAAGATTACGACCTTCTGACCACTGAATCTGAAGAAACAACGCTCTGGGACGGCCGAGAATGGAGAATCCATTATTGGAAATTCAAACCCGACCTCCGCGAGCGTGTTGAGGCCTACATGCAGCGTAATCTACAGGAAGATGACATCGATCCATTCGCCGACATCTACAGCACTGACGGACCGAGTATTTGGACTCGGGAGGGCGAAAAGGTAGCCAACCCCAACGCCTTTACCTCCGACTGGTGAGATTCACCAACGATGCAAGTGTTTTTGATTCGCCGCAATGACGGCGAGACATGCGAGTAGCAGTGGGACTTGTGATCAGCATGCTGCTCGCCAGCATTCCAATCGCAAGTGCTCAGTATGACCCAATTCAACAAGAAGCATGGCCCGGAGAACCCATTGACAACCACATTCACCTCACCTGGGCAACCTTGACCATGGAGGTCAATGAGTGGGCAGATACCTATCCCGACATCGTTGACGTGACAAGCGCTGGAGAATCTGAACTTGGTAAGACACTCTGGGTAGTTCGCCTTTCTGACTGGTCCATGGAAACCAAAGAAGATGGTACGGCAAAGGAGATGATCTACATTGACGGTGGCCATCACGGCAATGAATACCTTGGGACAGCACTGGCATGGTTGACGGCAAAATGGTACATCAACGGATGGGCTGAAGGAAACGAAGAAGCCATCAATGTCCTTCAGAACACCGAGATTCACATTCTTATCATGCTCAATCCAGACGGAAACGATATCGACACACGGTGGAACATCAACCAGGTGGACTTGAATCGAAATTATGACCACTACTGGAATACTTGTCCTACAACACAGCCCGGAAGCAGTGCCTTCAGTGAATCTGAAACAGCGTCAAATTCAGCCTACATGAATTCCTTCATGACCGATGCAGACCTCTACGTCACCATGCACACGGGCGTTTGGATCATGCTCTACCCGTGGGGCAAGTGGCCTGAGCAACCCCCGGATTGGGAACTCTTCCACTTCATCCGCGATGATGTCCACGCAACTGTTTCCGACATTCCAATCCAGAATGCGAACCAAGGCCTCTACCCCAATTGCGGAACAAGCCGAGATTACGGCTACGGCCAAATGGGATTCCCTACCTTTACCTTTGAGACCGATGATGAGCAATTCGTTCCCGGCACCTTTGAGTCACTCCACGACCGTCTTGAAGAAGAGATGGACGTGATGCGTTACCTCATCAACGATGTGTGGTACTGGAGAGCACGTTTGAATGTCCAAGCCCTCACCATCAGCGATGACGATGTTGAAATGACGGTTGAAAACCTCGGCCGAGCAAGTACTGCTAACGCCTCGCTACAACACATGGATGCTTCTGGCGAAGTGGTTTGGAGTTCTCCAATGTTCACCGTGAATGCGTCAAACGTGACTGACATCACCTTCGACCTCGACATGAAGCCTCACAACGACGGAACCTGGGAATTGATGTATCAAAAGCGAGTGATTAATGCCTCTCGGTGGGTCAATGAATCCATCAATGCAAGCACAATTCAAGTTGCCAAAGCCGATGATGGCAATCTCTTGACCGGCTTTGGTCTCTTTAATCCAGTTTCGGTCATTCTTTCGCTGCTCGGAATCAGTGTTTTAGCAAAGCGAGAAGACGAAGTCTGAGATGACACCTTCGGCCCTTCAGCACCGCGCATTTCGCAGGTGTAACAAACGAGTCTAGGCTTCCTTGTGGCAGAAGACAAGGGAAAAGGTTTGAAGTGGGGGGGTTCATTGGCCAAGTTAAGTGATATCATGCAAGTAACAGTTAGTTCAGGCAACAACATCAACGGCACGCTCATCCTTCCCCTTTTCGAAGGCGCAGAATCCCTCCCTGATACCGATGAAGGAATTCCTAATGCATTGAAGAGCCAAATCAACCGTGTCCTTAGCGAAGGAGACTTCAAGGCAAAAGCAAACGCAACGATTTCCCTTATGGGGACTGAAGGCGGTAAAGCAATTCTGATCGGTTTGGGCAAGGAAGACAAAGCCGACAACCACACCTACCGAGAAGCTGGCGCAACCATTGTTGCCGGTCACAAGAAGCATCATGGCAACGAAATGACCGTGTTCTTCAACACTTCAGACATCAGCGCCATGGCTTCCTTTGCTGAGGGCATGATGCTACGAGATTACAGTTATGACCATTACAAAATGGCTGACGAAGACGATGAAAAATCAGACCTCTCAGCACGAATGAACTGTCACGAGGGCGATGCAACGGTGCTTTCCGCTGCAATTGACCGTGCTGCTTCCATCGCAAGCGGCGTTCACCTCTCCCGTGACTTGGGCAACTGTCCACCAAACGATATGTATCCAATGGCCTTCGCCGAGAAAGCTGAACTATGGGCAAAGGAATATGATAACGTCAAGGTCGAAGTCATTGACTACGAAACCGCCAAGCGCCACGGAATGGGTGGCCTGGTGGCCGTCGGCATGGGCTCTTCTCGAAAGCCGTGTATGGTGATCTTCACGCTCAATGGTGACCAAAAAGGACGCTATCCTATGCTTGTCGGAAAGGGAATCACATTCGACACCGGTGGAATCTCACTCAAGCCTGGGGCTAATATGGACGAAATGAAATACGACATGGGCGGCTCTGCTACAGTTTTCGGCACCATGCAGGCCTTGGCTTCCTGTGGCTACGACAAGAAGGTCGTCGCCATCACTTGCATGGCAGAAAACATGCCAGCTGCGAACGCTCAACGTCCCGGTGACGTTATCACAACTCTCTCGGGTAAAACCATCGAAGTCCTCAACACCGATGCTGAAGGACGCCTTGTTCTCTCCGACGGTCTTTGGAAAGCAGGAACGGATTATGACCCTGAATACATCATCGACTTCGCAACCCTCACTGGGGCCTGTGTGGTCGCTCTTGGACACGAAGCCACTGGACTATGGTCCAACGATGACGACTTCCGAACTCGAATCCACGAAGCGGGTAACGACGTTGGCGAACTCGCTTGGCCTATGCCGCTCCTTCCTGCCTTTGAGAAAGAAATGACCAACTCCAAAATTGCCGACACCCGAAACCTCGGTGCTGGACGCTGGGGTGGCGCCAACACGGCTGCTGCCTTCCTCAAGCAATTCGTCCCTCATCGAGGCGAAGGTGACGACGCTGAACAAATCACATGGGCTCACATGGACATCGCTGGAACTTACTGGGGTGCCAAGACCAACAAGATGGTCGGCCACGGCGCTACTGGCATCCATGTCCGGACCATGGTACGTTTGATCACCGGCGAATGAAAGTATTCGAGCAGACCGTCCTCGTTAGCGGACCTTGGCCCTCTAAACGATGGCCGTGTAAGCACTGATTTCATATACGACGAGAAAAGGCCACGAATCATGACTGGCGACTTATTCTCATCAGAATCGGTAACCCGAGGCCACCCCGACAAACTTTGTGATACGGTGTCAGATGCGATTGTGGATGCATGCCTTGCCATCGACCCCAACGCACGTGTAGCTGTAGAAACATGTGTCAAGGGCAAAGATGACATGGGGCTCATCGTTCTTGCTGGTGAAGTTTCCTTGAACGGAGCAGCGCCAGATTACGAGGCCGTCGCACGAGCAGCCGCCCTCGGTGTTGGATACAATTCCCACGACATCGGCATGGACGCTGGCTCTTCTGAATGGACCGAAGTCCAAGTCCACATCACGACCCAATCTTCCAACATTGCACAAGGCGTCAACAAAGACGGGCTGTCTCAAGGAGCAGGCGACCAAGGATTGATGTTTGGCTATGCTTGCACTGAAACCGAAGCGTTTGAAGGACTTGAAGGGCGTTATTTCCCACTTGCCGCCGCACTTTCTCAGCGCCTTACTCGTCGCCTTACAACTGTGCGAGAAGAAGGAATTCTACCCTGGGCTCGCCCCGATGGAAAATCTCAGGTCACCGTGGAGTACGACGCTCATGGCAACATCTCCAAGGTTCACACTGTCATTATCGCTATCCAACACGACAAAGCCCTCAAAGAACAATTTGGCGACTCGGAAGACCAAGAACTCGCTCATGTGCGTTCCGAAGTCAAGAAGCACGTAGTCGAGGCTGCAATTCCATCTTCCTTACTCAAGGACGGCTACGAATTGGTCGTGAACGGGACAGGACGTTTCGCAGACCCCGGCGGCCCGTATGCAGATGCTGGTTTGACCGGACGCAAAATTATTGTCGACACATACGGAGGCATGGGACGCCACGGCGGTGGAGCCTTTTCAGGAAAAGACCCCTCAAAGGTTGACCGCTCTGCAGCATACGCCTCGCGATGGGCTGCAAAACACGTTGTAGCGGCGGGCCTCGCTACTCGCTGCGAAATTCAACTGGCTTATGTCATCGGTGTAGCCGAACCCGTCAGCACCCGAGTGGAAACCTTCGGCACCTCGACCATCGATGAACGAACCATTGCGGAGCGTGTCAAATCCGCCTTTGATTTCCGTCCTGGAGCCATCGCCAAAGACCTCGACCTCCTGCGTCCCATTTACTCCGTGACTGCTGCAGGTGGCCATTTCGGGCGTGTCCCCGGCTCGGACGGCTCCTTCCCTTGGGAAGTGTTGGACGAGAACAGGTTGTCTCAACTTCGCTCCTAAATGGATCGAAGCAGCCAAACTCGGCTGGTCTTCACCACGCCAATGCTACTCTCATCGCTCTTGAGTGCAAACTTCGCTCCATTCAGGCTTCACGATAGGGTTCAAGAGGGGCGAGCAAGTCGCCACGGCATGGATGATTTGGACAAGGGTGAAAAATACACCGTTCGAGACCTCGGGCTAGCAGAAAAAGGCGCTCTCTTGGTAGACTGGGCTCGTGCCCGCATGCCGGTATTAGCGAAACTAAAGGACGAAGCCGAGCGAACCAAGCCTCTTGCAGGCATGCGTGTTGCTGGATGTCTCCACGTCACAAAGGAAACAGCGGTACTGATCGAAGCCATCGAGGCAGCAGGTGCTGAAGTCTCATGGTCCGGATGCAACCCGCTATCAACTCAAGATGAAGTCGCAGCCTGGCTCGCTAAGGAAGGATATTCCGTTCACGCATGGCACGGCCAATCCAACACTGATTTCTACTGGTGCATCGACAAGACCCTTGAATTCAAACCAACCCTCACACTGGATGATGGGGCTGATTTGATTGTTCGTGTCCACAGTGACAAATCAGAATATGCTGAAGGCGTTATCGGTGGAACAGAAGAAACCACCACCGGTGTCCACCGACTGCGCGCCATGGGAGCTGCTGGTGACCTTCGCTATCCTGTCATTGCCGTCAACGATGCCGTGACCAAGTGGGACTTTGACAACGTCTACGGAACGGGACAATCGACCATTGACGGGATTCTCCGTGCCACATCAGTACTGCTTGCTGGAAAGACCTTCGTCGTCGCAGGATTCGGACATTGTGGAAGCGGTTTGGCCATGCGCGCCCGCGGCATGGGCGCGAACGTCATCATCACTGAAGTGGACCCCCTTCCAGCCCTACGGGCAATCATGGAAGGTTACCGCGTGATGCCGATGGACGAAGCAGCCAAGATTGGCGATATTTTCTGCACTGCTACGGGCATGGAAGATGTGATTGTCGGCCGCCACTTTGACTCAATGAAAGACGGAGCCATCATCTCAAACACAGGCCACTACGACTGTGAGATCAAAATCTCCGACCTTGAGTCACTCTCCTCCTCGGTGCGAACCATTCGACCTGACAACGAGGAATTCTTGATGCCCGATGGGCGTCGAATCTTCCTGCTCGCTCGCGGACGACTGGTCAACCTCGCTGCCGCAGAAGGCCATCCATCAGAAGTGATGGATATGTCCTTTGCCAACCAATTCCTATCTCTGTGCCGACTGGCCAAAGAAGGTGGCAGCATGGGCAAAGAAGTGTACGATATCACCACCGAACAAGACCAAGATTTGGCAAGTACCAAACTCGAAACGCTCGGTTTCAGCATTGACGTGTTGACGGATGCTCAACTCGCCTACCTTGATGACTACACCATCGGAACGTGAAACAAGCCCGTTTTTGTTCCGAGAACACTACGAACGAAGGGTGCTTTAGGCATCCATTCCTGTTGAATACAGATTCTGCAGGTCCGTTGTAGATGCTCATTGATTCTCGACCAACAACGCTTCGTGCAGCGATTTGATTAGATTTATATGGGGTCACTCTGTCCGCACTACATAACCAATGGTTTAGTAGTGGTGAATTCAATGGCTGACGACGAATGGGAAGAGGAGTTTCTCAAGCAACTGGAAGGCATGTTTACCAAGATGGGGCTTCCCTTCAACAAAGAACAACTGCGTGGCTTTTTGAAGCAATTCCGTGACCAATTCGAAGCCATGGGCATCAATCCTGAGAAGATTGCAAAGGGAGAAGTCAACTTTAATTTCGACATCTCTGAAATCAGCAAAATGCTTTCATCTGGCAATTCGATTGAAGACCTTCTAAAGAATCTCGGCATGGACGTAAAAGTCGATGCGGCTCCAGTTGAAATTGACCCAAGTGCCCTCGAGAGTGAAAACGATGAAACTCTGAAGTTACCAACGGAAGACGTCTATCTTGACGGTTGGAACATGTCAGTCACACTTGATTTCACCCTCAAAGGAGACATTGAGAGCGAACAGCTCGAAATCGAACTGATCAAAAACGGTTCTCAAATGGAGATCCTACGTTCAACCCAACCCCAACCCATTGCCTTGGTCGAACTACCACATCCTTGTGACGATGTAGTGGACTGGACACTCAACAACGGTATCTTGGATATTACACTCAAACTCACCCCCCAAGGCAAAGCCCTGGAAACGGGTGAAGATGACCTCCCTGCCACTGAGGAGGTAAGCATTGATGTCGGCGACGAAGATGACGACGACGAAGATGACGGTGGCATCCCCATCTTTTGAAAGGAAGTGAAATAATGAGTAAAGTGATTGGAATAGACCTAGGAACGACAAATAGCTGTGTGGCAACCATTGAGAACGGAGAACCCGTTGTCATCCCCAACGCAGAAGGCGCACGAACAACACCTTCAGTCGTGGCGTTTGCCAAAGACGGCAGTGAACGATTGATTGGTGTCACTGCCAAGCGACAAGCCGTGACCAATGCGGAACGAACCATGATTTCAGTGAAGCGTCACATGGGTACCAAGTGGACCACAGAAGTTGATGATACAGCGTACACACCACAGGAAGTTTCCGCTTTCATTTTGCAAAAACTCAAGGCTGACGCTGAAGCCTATCTCGGTCACGAAGTCAAGCAAGCGGTCATCACATGCCCGGCTTACTTCACCGACGCTCAGCGAAAAGCCACCAAAGATGCTGGTAGAATCGCTGGACTTGATGTTCTCCGAATTATCAACGAACCTACCGCTGCTGCCCTCGCATACGGTGTTGACAAGACCCAAGATCAAACCATTTTGGTCTACGATTTGGGTGGCGGTACCTTTGACGTATCCGTCCTCGAAATCTACGAAGTTGACGGCCAGCCTCAAATTGAGGTCAAGGCTACTGCTGGAAATAACAAACTCGGTGGGGACGACTTTGATGAAAAAATCATCACTTGGTTAGCTGCAGAATTCAAGAAAGACACCGGCATTGACCTTTCGAAGGATAAGACTGCTATGTCTCGCCTTAAGGAAGCTGCTGAGAAGGCTAAAATTGAGCTCTCTGGGACTCAGCAAACCCAAATCAATCTACCCTTTATCTCAATGGTGGACGGACAACCTGCCCACCTTGACATTTCCCTCACACGTGCGAAGTTTGAGGATTTGATTGCAAAGCTCGTTGAGAAAACGATGGTCCCTACCCGACAAGCCATGAAGGATGCAAGTCTGAAGAAAGGCGACGTTGACAAGGTCATACTCGTCGGTGGTTCAACCCGTGTCCCTGCAGTTCAAGACGCCGTTGAGAAAGAGGCTGGAAAGCCCCCCTACAAGGGAATCAATCCTGACGAGGCCGTCGCTCTCGGTGCCGCTCTGCAAGCCGGTATCATCGCCGGAGATGAAGGGGTTTCAGACATCTTGCTCCTCGACGTGACACCGCTCACCCTCGGGATTGAGACCTTAGGGGGCGTAACTACAACCATGATCGAACGAAACACGACCATTCCTGCACGACGCTCGGAAGTATACTCCACCGCTACTGACAATCAACCAGCGGTTGAGATTCACGTACTCCAAGGAGAACGCGAGTTTGCAAAAGACAACGTAACACTCGGTCAATTCCAACTCGTTGGGATTCCTCCTGCTCCACGTGGCGTGCCACAAATCGAAGTCACCTTTGACATCGACGCAAACGGTATCGTCAATGTGAGTGCGAAGGACATGGGAACGGGCAAGGAACAATCCATCAAGATTGAATCTGCAACCTCACTGAGCGAAGATGAAATCCAAGGCAAGATTGCTGAAGCAGAGAAATTTGCTGAAGAAGACCAACGCCGTAAGGCCAAAGTCGAAATGCGCAACATGGCTGACCAAATCCTCTACCAGACGCGCCGAACGCTTGACGAATCTGCGGACAAACTCGAGGAAAGCGATGTTGAACCCGTAAAGGCGCACCTTGACGAACTTGAGAAAATGGTTCACGATGAAGACGGAAAGCCTGTCGATATCGATGCAATGGACGATGCTGCTATTCAAGCCAAGGTCAAGGAAATCGAAGAAGCCATGCACGGCGTCTCCACCAAACTCTACGAAGCTGCTGCCGCTGAAATGGCGCAACAAGAAAGTGGTGAAGACGGTGACATCTCCGTTGACGACGGCGTTGTTGACGCTGATTTTGAAGTCGTAGAAGACGAAGACTGAACTCACCACCCGTCAAGCCCGTGGGTTTGGCTTATGGAGGTGTGAACGGTGGGTTGCTCATGAGCGAAGTTCCGATTCTCAAAGAGACGACGCGCTCAACGGGGCGTGAAGCGCTCCGAAACAACATCACCGCAGCCTTGGCTTTGGCCAGTGCAGTCCGGACCACTCTTGGACCGCGTGGCCAGGACAAGTTATTGATTGACGACCAAGGACGTACCATGGTGACCAACGATGGCGTCACGGTTCTCGAATCTGCGAAGGTTGAGCACCCTGTGGCCCGAATGCTCATCAACGCCTCAACGACCCAGGACCGTATTGCACGTGACGGGACAACAAGTGCTGTTCTCCTGTCAGCTGAACTGTTGCAAAATGCGTGGGAACTCGTGCTTCAAGGCGTCCACCCATCAGCCATCGCTCGCGGCTACAGAATGGCTGAAGACGCTTGCCGTGAACATTTTTCCAGCCTCACCCTAGAGGCGACAGTAGAACGCCAGCATCAGGCTGCTACAACCTCACTTTCAGGTAAAATACACTCCGCCATGCAGGACCTTCTCGCCACCTTGGCCGTTGAGGCAGGAAAGGCTGTACTCGAGGACCAAGATGGAGCACGAAAAGCGGACCCAACGCGGGTCAAAATCCTCACTCAAACGGGAGGTGCGATGACAGATTCGCATTTGGTTACCGGGCTTGTTCTTGGGAAAAAGCGGGTTAATGACGCCATGCCCAAGCACATCAAAGCGGGCAAAGTTGCTCTTGTTGACGGCGGACTTGAACGAAGAGAACTGATGGGTAATGTGACGTTGAACGTGACCAGCACCGGTGTCCTCGAGTCCTTCCGACAAGAAGAAAAACGCTTGTTAACTCAACAAGTTCAGCGCCTTATTGACCTCGGAGTTACGCTCTTTGCGTGCAAGGACGGCATCGATGACGACATGCATGGGCTCCTTTCGGAGGCGGGCATACAGGCCTATCGGAGGGTTGCTCGCTCCGACCTGGACCTGCTGGCACGTGGTTGTGGAGCTACGCTATCCTATGATGTCAAGAGCCTCCATGAATCTGACCTCGGCGCGTTCATCAGCAGCAAGAACGAGCGATGGGATGGCACCATGCACTGGATTGTTCAAACCGAGGAAGGCGGTGCAACCTTCATCGCAAAAGGGTCAACTGAGGAAGCTGTCGGAGAAGTAGAACGATGTTTTGCCGACGCTCTTGGAGTCGCTTGCCAATTGCTGGAAGAACCTGCCTTATTGCCGGGTGGAGGAGCCACACAGATTGCCCTCGCACGCCATCTTCGCCGCCTTGCAGAACGCATCCCTGGACGTGAACAACTCGCCATTGAAGCCTACGCTGATGCTTTGGAAGTCATTCCCCGAGTCTTGGCAGAAAATGCCGGTCTTGACCCGCTTGATACGCTCCTTCAGGTAGTCGCCAAGCAAAGCACCCATGGCGGAGATGATGCACACTTCATCGGATTGGATGTTGTAGAAAAACAACCAACCAACATGGTCGAGCAAGGCGTTCTTGAGCCACTACGAATCACTCGCCAAGTGCTTGCAGGAGCCACCGAGGCTGCCCTGTCCGTTCTTCGTATCGACGACGTTCTTTGGGCCAGACAAGACCCAAGCATTCCCGATGGCATTGGCATGGATGAAAACTAACTTGGACGCTATGCCCCAATCCTTGTCTTCAAATAGACCAAGGCCTCGCACGCCTTCATGGTGACTTCTGTTGAAAAGCCGGTTGGCATTGATGACATCGCCATTCACTTCCCGCGCCTGTACATGGACATGCGAGATTTCGCAGAATTGCGTGGGGCTGATTACGGGAAACTGAACAAAGGGCTCGGTTTAGAGGCCATGGCAATTCCCGACGTTCACGAAGACACCGCTACAATGGGGGCGATGGCAGTCATGCAATTGATTGACCGTAACGGATTGGATCCCAATACCATCGGACGCATGTATCTCGGTACAGAATCTGCACTTGACGGAGCAAAGCCAACTGCGACCTACATCATTGACATGCTTACCCAGCGCTACGGTGAACGCTTTGGTTCAGATTGCTTCCAAACTTGTGACGTCGTCGACATGACTTTTGCATGCATTGGAGCAGTTGATGCCCTCCATACCACCCTGGATTGGGTGGCACGCTCTGATGAAATTGACGAGCGTGTTGGAATTGTGGTGTTTTCTGACAATGCCAAATATGCTCTTGAGTCGTCAGGTGAATACACGCAGGGTGCGGGAGGAGGTGCACTTTTGATTCGAAGAAACCCACGTCTTCTTGAGATTCCAGACTGCATTGGAGTCTCTACCACGCCAGTACACGATTTTTTCAAACCCCGACGAGAGGTGACAATTCGCTCGGTGATTTCGAACGTCATTCAACTCGCTCAGGAAGCAGGCCAGACCATGAAAAAAGGTCTTGTTGAGCGTATGATTCGACATCTCCCCAAGTCAACAGTGCGCAAATTGGGTATCTTTTCTCACGGCGAAGAGAAGGTGAGTGTTCACCGAGACGACCCGATTTTTGACGGCCAATACTCCAACCGATGCTATCAAACAGCGGTACGTCAAGCCTTCCACGATTTCTCCAAGAAAGCAGAGCG